>CAWUJC010000171.1:0-5912 GCA_963922355.1 uncultured bacterium
AAGTCGAACGCTTGACGGATCCTGGCGATCTTTTCGTCTACGCCTCACGCAAAAAGGATGAGGCAACAGAAACTCCACGTCTTCCCGCCATGGATGCCCTGGATCGACTCAACGCCGACTACCAAACTCAAGACCTCACGACCGGCCCCCATCCTATGGCCTATATCCGCGAGCAATTGTCGGATGTTTGGCGGGCGAAGGACTTAGCCAAAGTAACCACCGGCCAGCGGATTACGATTGGTGGGATGGTGATTTGCCGGCAACGCCCAGGCACCGCCAAAGGCCACGTCTTTGTGAGTCTGGAAGATGAAACCGGGATCGCCAATGCCTTTGTACCGGGGCAGGTCTTCGAGCGCGAACGCCTGGTTATCACGCAAGAGTCCATTCTCCTCATCACCGGTGTCATGCAACGTGTTCGCGGCGCCCATTCCGTCAAAACCGAATCCGTTGAGCCCTTAGCCTTCGGCTCACTCGCCTCTCCTAGCCATGACTTCCATTGAGCCCAACACGAACAAGGTGATCGATCTCAAGCGGATGCTGGCGGAGAAGTTCCCGGAGGCACATCGCGCTGCGCCCGAACCCGATGCCTATGCTACGGGATTGGAGGCCCTCGACCAGTTTAGCATCCGCAAAGGCGAGGCCGTTGAGATTGTGGCTCCAAGGGCAAGTTCAGGTAGTGCGCTCATCTTAGCGGGGCTCATCCGCCATGCCGCCAATGCTAAACGCTGGACGGCCCTTATCGATGGGCGCGACAGTTTTGATCCGCAATCCTTGGGCCATGACGCCTGTTCGTGGCTCCTCTGGACGCGTTGCCATGGTACAGATGAGGTCACCAAAGCAGCCGATTTACTCCTCCGCGACGGCAATCTTCCCCTGGTTATCGCTGACTTGCGGCTCAATCCCATCAAAGAAGTTCAACGCATTGCGAACCATGTCTGGCACCGGTTGCGGTCTCTCGCGGCGCAAACCAACACGGTTTTTCTGACTTTAACACCGAGAGCCTGTCTCGGATGCGCGGATTTACGGCTGGAGATTCAAGGACAATTTCAACTCTGTGCCCTTGATGGCTTGCGAACTGGCTTACAACAAAAATTGGAACTGCGGCCCGAACGAGTACGCCACGGAGGCCTCAGAAGCAACTCCACTTCCTTTCGCCAATCGGTTGGTTAAGTGCCATGTATGCCGCCCTCTACCTCCCGGCGATGCCGTTGCAGGCGATTCTTCGGCACCTACCTGACAAGCAAACGTCATCCCCTGCCGTGTTGCTTGATGCGGCAGGTTTTCTATCCGAACAAGACCGAGGCAAATCGCCCATCTGGTTACGCAACCAAGCTTCGGTGGAAGCCGGTGTGGAAGCAGGGATGACCGCCAGCCAAGGATTGGCGCGATGCCCACAACTTGGCATCTACACCCGCGAACCTGAGCGGGAAGCCATTGCCGATACCATCCTGTTGCAGGTTGCTGGGAACCTCTCTCCACAATTGGAAGCTACTTCGCCGGGGCTCGTCATGGCCGATCTGGAAGGCAGCCCTCATCTGAGAGATGGCTTGGAAGCCTTGGGCCAAGCAACCCTCCAAAGCCTTAAAACCTGCTCGCTTACAGGCCAATTCGGAGCTGCACCTACGCCTGATTTAGCCGAATTAGTGGCCCGCGTGGCTACTCCCATCCAGGTTTTGGCCAGGAACCCTTCAGCAATTGAGTCCTTCTTGCGCCCCTTACCTACCGATATTCTGGAGCTACCCAGAGATACTTCTGCCATACTACGTTTATGGGGCATCCATAATCTCGGGCAACTCATGGATCTACCACGCGAAGAAGTCGCTGAGCGCTTGGGAGCGGAGGCGGTTGCCTGGCAGACACGACTTTGTACCAACCACTGCCGCCCACTTCGTTGGATTGAAGCTCCGACCACCTATGCGGAATCCGCCGAACTTGAATACGAGGCCGATACCCTGGAGCCGATTCTTTTTCTCCTCCGTCGATTTTTGGATCAACTAACCGCACGCCTAGAAACAGCCTACTTCGTCGCCGGCAAACTTCTACTTGGACTCTCGTTCGCAGATCAATCCAAGCACGAGCGCCACTTTCGCGTACCGGAACCTACTAACGATTGCGAGGTGCTTTTCCGCATTCTATTTATCCACCTGGAAACGCTTCGGGCTCCTTCACCGGTTATCGCTGTTCGGCTTGAAGCAGTTCCAACCAAACCTGGTCGTTGCCAACGCGACCTTTTTACACCAGGACTCCGCGATCCTAATCGCTTCGCCGAAACGTTGGCCCAACTTGAAGCGCTGCTTGGTTCGGACAGAGTGGGCGTTCCGCGGTTGCTTTCCCTGCACAAGCCGGACGCCATTACCCTGGAAGCTTTCCACGAACCTAATCCTCACCAGTCCACATATAGCCACTTACCTCCATTCGGTCTTTCGCTTCGACGGTTTCGTCCCGCCCAAGCCGTTGGTGTCGAATGCCTCGCTGGACAGCCTGAATGCGTCGTCTTAGACGGCATGTCTGTCTGGATTGAAGAGTGCCATGGGCCATACCGCCACTCAGGCCAATGGTGGGCGCCACCCGGATGGGCTCGCCGTGAATGGGATATCCGCCTCAGTGACGGCAGCCTCTACCGTCTCATCAAAACCCAGCATGGCTGGGCCCTAGAAGGCGAGTACGACTAGACGCACTAGCAAATTCCTCGACAAGAAGGATGTTCCGACAGGGGAAACCCGAAAGGGGAAATGCAGCACCTGAACCCCTTTCGACAGATTTTTCATCCTCACGAGGCGTCAGAGCCCAATTTTAGGAAGAAATTCTTGGTGCTCAGAAGCGATACCTAAGCAAACGCCCAGGCGACCTATTTCCCTATCAAATCAAAGCTTACTCTGCTGAGTTAGATGGCAGAAATCGGAAAAGGTCCACTATGTTGTTAATAATCCTCTGTCGAACACAGAATCCTATATCTCAAACACCCCTCCCGAAAGCTGCTAATACAAAAGTCCAACTCATTTCTCTCTTTTCACACCCCACTTGCATTGCGCTTATGCCTGAATCTCACGACTAAGTTCGGCTTTGATAGAGTGATTACCCGATGTATTTGGGTTGTGTTTTGGATTCATTTCTTCGATTTTTTCTTCAACGGAAGCATCGCTCGGCTCATAAATTTCTTCGTTTTTTTGTAGGTCATCGTCCGCATGTAACGAGATTGTCCGTAGAGCTCTAGTTCCGGTGTGATGGTTTGATGATAGTCTTCATCAAGCCAAATGCGCTTCACAACTTCGCTAAGATGATAAGGAGATGTCCAGTCCTTTTCATCATAGTCTACCAGCATGACTCGCGCTCCTTCTGAAGCTAGTACTTCGACACGGCGTTCGATGGAATCAAATATTGCCTTGTATCTGCTCATCCCAACGTAAACAACCATCTCGCCAGATTCCTCAGGGACACCTTTAAGAACATCTCGGAACCGTTCCGTTGTCTGCTTGGAAAGTTGAAACTCTAAGCGAAAACTCTTCTTCGGCGTCACAAACCAAGCATCAGGAACGGATGTGTGGAAGTATTCACGTGGCTCATAGTATTCATTCTTCGGACGATCCGAAGTCTTTAGCGCATGGGCAACTCGATACCAGCCCATGGTTCCTCGCAAAATTTCTTCTGGATAGACTGCCACATCCTTGATTCCGAAGATCCTCATGAGGTAAACCAACCGCGCCGAGGTAATAGCGATCATGTAGGTGTGACGGCTCAAAAAGCATTGTTTTTTTTCTAAAGTTAAGCGTAGAACTGACTTCGGTACACCCGAGGATCGAAGGCTCAGAGGTCGCATCCCCTTAAAAAATGGAATGCCTGCGCGGGCAGCCGCATGCACTCCTGCCCTCGTAACTGCGTTAAGATTTGATCCATAGTCTAATCCAATGGAGTCCAAGATGATGTCATACTTCTCTTCGGGAGATGGTCCCGTTCGCAATTTTTTGATAACTTGACTCACTGGGGGAGCAGCAAAAGGCTCCGGTTCAATTCCTGGACCTTGATTGCGTTTAATCTTACCGATGGACCGAACCCATCCTCGCTTAATTAAGTCGCTGACAACTTCATCAAAATAGCCAGAGGGTCGAACTCCTGATAGGTAGTTGATGACGTGACGCGGCATTACCCGCCACGCTGCAATAGAACGAAGAAGATGAACGCTTAAGGTTTCTTTTTCCGGGTACTCTATCTCTTCATAGTCGGTAAGGACACCTAGATACTGATCTAGATAATGATGGTCAATGTCACGGTTCATTCCCATACGAGTATCCCCTAAATTCAAATTGATTTATAAAAACAGATCTTTGAGTCAAGATACCGCGGACAATCAACTAAGCCAACTTGCTTGTCTAAATCGATTTAGCTCAATGATTCTATGCTTTGGTCTTTAAATCTTTGATCTGTTATCGTCGTTGCATTTAGCTGACTTTGCATTGCATTTTATATGCAAACTATTTCTTCTATTGAAAACGTAGAACCACCGCTTTCAGCGCTTGCGAACAAGCATTCTAAGGCCAATTTCCTTGAACTATAGAGACCAATGTAACCATACAGATTTCTTGGAGACGTATCTTTTGAATTGATGATTGCCCCTCCTGAAATCCTTGAAAGAACCGCAGAAGCCTACCGACTGGCAGCTTCTTTAATTTACGAAATGCACGGCCCTGCACACTGGATCGAGCAAAATGAGTTGACGACTTTGCTGCATTACCCTTCTCCAAACCAGGATGAAGAACTGTTAATTGAATTGGAACCTGATTTATCCAGCCAAGCAGTCTTAATTCTGGCCTCATCAAACTCGTCGACTAGCGACTGCAGGCTAATCTACCGCTGGAAGGTGACTTTGGAGCTTTAGAATAGAAAAAGAATCGAGAAGAACACGCAAAACAACCTAACAAAATTGCAGCCGACTCAATGGGCAAAAGGAACTCAAAACAACATCAACTATCCTAAAAAACCTACGGCGCAAAAAAATCCGCTATATGACAGCCTAAGGCCTTGGCAAGAATGGCAAACTCGTGTGCATCAAGTTTACGCAACCCGTTTTCGATTTTGTAGATGGCCAACTTGTTTGGACGATCCCACCCCAATTTTTGTAGTTCCTGAGCCAGTTCTAATTGGGTTAAGCCCTTTGCCAAGCGCATTCGCTTAACCCGGAGACCTACCAATGGCTTGGGGACCTTTTTCTCGCTGTGTGCCATGCTTCAGCATTATGCGTGCTTTTGCATGATGGCGCTAGCTGAAACAATTCGCCAGATCTTCGTGTATCCCATACGGGATATTTACAATTGACATCTGGTTGTCTTTGCGACAATTCTTGAGTATCTCTTATGGGATACTTCACATTCATTCTAATGGTTAGTTGGCAACAAGTGACCGCAGCAACCAAACGATCAGCCTAAACTTCGATGCATTCCACCAGAATGGCAGAACTACTCAATTCTAGAGCTGCTGCATTTCGACAGGCTACTCAGGCTGTGCAGAGCTTTGCTCAAGCTCGAGGTATCTCCGAGATACCCTCGCGCGGCATTGATTCCGGGGTAATCGGCGTCCAATTTTTGTTTCCGTGGGGTGATTCTCTGGATTTGGTTTTGGAGCTCGTTCCGGTCTTCCAAGCTGAAGCCTTCGCCGATTTAACAGTTCGGGTATACCACCCTGATGCCGAGGACGACTTTTCGATCAAGGAATATGTTGAGGTCGAAGAAGCTCTACTTGCTCTCAAAGATCATCTTCAAAGCAACTCCAACCCACGACCCTACTCAACATGAACAGCATCTTACCTATCTTAACTTTCGGCCTGATCGCAGTTGCCACTTCGTTCACTCCGCCCGCTCAAGCTCAGGTGGTTATCAGTGATTTTAATAACGCGGGCTTTGACGTCTATTCAGGTGGTG
>CAWUJC010000172.1:0-5903 GCA_963922355.1 uncultured bacterium
AATCAGTAAGGCCATGTCGTGCCTCTAGAATGCCCGGCTTACCCCGAGATGCAAAAAACAAAATCTCAGGTGGCGCGGGTTACGGAGATGCGGCATGGTAACGCCATGGCTAGCAACGTCCTCGGCACCGAATTGCAAACTTGTTCCCTCGCCCCTTGCACCGGTTTTTTCCGCGATGGCAAATGTCACACCGGGCCGGATGACTTAGGCCAACACACCGTCTGCGCCGAAGTCACCACTGAGTTTCTCGAATTCAGCCGCAACCAGGGCAATGACCTGATCACCCCGCGACCCGAGTGTGACTTTCCCGGCCTGAAGCCCGGCGACCGTTGGTGCCTCTGCCTCCGTCGCTGGACCGAAGCGCTGGAAGAAGGCGTCGCCCCGCCCATCGTGCTGGAAGCCACCCACATCATGGCGCTGGAGTTTATCCCCCGCGAAACGCTCGAAGCGCACGCGGTGAAAGCCTAAGCGGAAAGATGGCTTTCCAAACGCACAATCCAGCCACCTGCGAGGTCCTAGCCCGCTATCCAGAAACCTCCGCCGAGGAGGCCTTTGCCCTCGCCGAGCGCGCCCACGCCACCTTCCTCCAGTGGCGAGAACTCGACTTTGATCAACGAGCCGCGATGTTGCTGCGCGTCGCCTGGCTCATCGAGCAAAACCCGGACCCCCTCGCCCGGATGGCAGCACTGGAGGCCGGCCGACCACTGGCTGAAGCGCGCGACGAAGTTTTGAAGTGCGCGTGGGTAGCACGACTTGGGGCCGCCGCCGCGAAAGGCCATCTAGTTGACGAACCCGTCAAAACCGAGGCGCAGGCCAGCTTTGTCCACTATGAACCGCTCGGCGTCGTGCTCACCATCACGCCGTGGAATTTTCCGTTCTACCAAATCTTCCGCAGCCTCGTCCCCATGCTCATGGCCGGCAACGCGGCGCTGATCAAGCCTTCGCCCGAAACCATCGGCTGCGCCCAGATGATTGTGGATCTGTTCCGCCAAGCCGGCTGGCCAGAGGGACTGGCTCAACTGGTCCTGACCAGCAACGACACCAGCGCCATGTTAATCGGCCACCCTGCCATCCAAGGCGTGGCCCTTACCGGCAGCACGGCGGCCGGGCGTTCCGTGGCTTCTACCGCCGGTCGTGTGCTCAAGAAAGTCGTGCTCGAACTCGGCGGGAGCGACCCTTACTTAATTCTGGAAGACGCCGATCTCGAGCAGGCCGCGAACATCTGTGCCGCCAGCCGCATGATTGCAGGCGGGCAGTGCTGCATCTCGGCCAAGCGCTTGATCGTGCTGCCCAAGGTGCGAGCTGAATTCGAGCAACTCCTGAAGCACGCGATGGAGGGCTATGTGATGGGCGATCCGTTTGAAGACGGCGTTACCCTGGGACCAATGTGCCGCCCGGATTTGCGCAAAAGTCTCCATCGCCAAGTCACGGACAGTCTTGCCATGGGGGCACGCTTGGTCACGGGCGGGAGCATTCCGGACGACCCGGGGAATTTCTACCCGGCCACGGTGGTGGCGGATGTCTGCCCCGGCATGCCGCTGGCGGAGGAAGAAGTCTTTGGGCCGGTGGCGGTGATCATGAACGCTGACGACGTGGATAGTGCGGTGACGCTGGCCAACCAGACTTCCTACGGACTCGGCGCCGGGCTCTTCACCCAAGACATGGGCCTGGCCCAGGAGCTAGCCTCGCGCCGACTCGATGCCGGTTCGGTTGCCGTCAACTCCTTCGTCAAAAGCGATCCACGCTTACCTTTTGGCGGCATCAAAGATTCAGGACTCGGGCGCGAACTCGGGGCGCTAGGTATCCGTGAATTCACCAACGCCAAGTCTGTCTGGATCGCTTAACGCCGCCTCTCTTCTTTCTCTCGCAGCGCCCGCGGCGCACAACCAAAATGCCGACGCACCATTTTGTTAAAGGTGTGGGGATCGGGTACGCCACATTCATCGGCGATTTTCTTTACCGGCAAGGTGGTTTGTTGGAGGAGGAGGCGAGCACGCTCCATCCGCCGCCGAGTCAGATAGCTGATGGCGGTCTCGCCCATCGCCGCGCGGAACTTACGCGTCAGGTGGTTATGCGAGACGCCAAGTTGTTGGGCAATTTCCCCCACCTGCAAGGGATGATCCAGGTACCATTCGATCATCTCGCACGCGTGATTGACCAAGGGGTCTTCCGAAAAAGCAGGCGGCGCTTTATCCCCTAACAATCGCCACAGGAGCGACCACAACAAGGCGGTGCTTTGTGCCGGAGTCGTGGGGAAAGCGCGCGCCGCGATCTCCATGGTGGCTTGAGTGTCCGCTGGCACCTCTTGGGGATTGAAGACCAATTTATCTAGCTCCCGCTCTGGTGGTCGCTTCCATTTAAAGATGGCGTAGAAATGTTCACAAGCACGCGGTGGATAATGGTAGCGCATGGCCACCCCAGGCGGCACAAAAGAAAGGCTCCCCGCTTCCATCCGATACTTCTTCTCATCCAGCACAAGATCAAAGGGATACATGTAATAATGGAGATACCAATGATCCCAAAACTGATACCGTTCGACCCGGCGATAGCCATGCACCGCTCGCGAGCAATGGATAACTCGAGGCACTTGATGTAAAAGACTCAACGGCACGGCAAAACCTTTAGGTGAATATAAACCAATTTTAGTGAATTAGGCCCGTTGTACAAGTCCGCAAAAAATCTTATGTAAGGGACATGATCGCTACCACTACTCCCATCCCCACCGACGCCCTGGAGTTCTACCAGAACCACGGCTACTACCACGCCAAGGGCGTCCTCTCTCAGGATCTCCTGGACCGCTGCCAGAAAGTCATGGAACTTTGGGTCGACAGCCAGGCCAAGAATTGGTCCGACAAAGGACTCCTCCAAAACAAGCACGAAGACGCTGACTTCATGCACCGCTTCAACCTCATCTGGCACGAAGCGGGTTGCCCGAATTTTCATCGCAGTCCACGCCGGCCGCTGGTTGAAATCGCGCCGGAAGAGATGTTCGAGATCGTCCGCCACCCGGATCTGGTCGACTTGGCCGAGCACTTCCTCGGCACCGAAGAAGTGATCAGCCACGGTGTTTGGAATTCCCGCCCGAAGGCACCGGATGCCAAGCACACGGACACACCCTGGCACCAAGACGGCCAGTACTTCCGCGAGCAAGCGCACATCCACATCATGACGATCTGGTTCCCGCTCCACCACGTGGATGAAAACAACAGTTGCCTAGCCGTCGCGCCGGACTTCAAGAGCAAGGACATCTACGAAAACTTTACCTACGGCGAAAACGGCTTCATCGGCATCCGCCGGGAAGAAACCAAGCACTTGCCGACCAAACCCATTGCCATGGAACCGGGCGACGCGCTGATGTTCCCGCAAACCACGCCACACCGCGCGATGTCCAACTCCAGTGACGCGATGCGTTGGTCGATGGATATGCGCTTCGTCGCCACGCCGGACGCCATGCCGCCTGCCCTCGATGTCGGCCTCATTGCCCGCAGCGCCGATCCTTCCACGCTGACCAGCTACGACGAGTGGCTCGTGAAGTGGGAAGATCCTGAGCAGTGGTAGAAGCGTGACGCTTCACCCACCAACGTGACGTTGGATCCATTCTTTAAGCTGTATGCTTTTCGTTTGGTAGCCGTCGTTGTCCCCAACGACGGGCAGGGTGACTGTCGGCTTACCCCGACGTTTTGCGCGGCGGGCAAGGGACTGCCCGCCCGACCGGACACAAGGTTCCTTTCATCCACGCCTAGATATAGTCGCGGCGGCACCCAAGTCCCATTTCACCGACTTCCAAGCTAACCGCAAAAAGAGTGCAGCATCATGCTGCCTTACCACCAGCATTCGGGCGGTGGCCAATCGCCGACGGGTGGGGCGTGTTGCTCGACTAGCGCCGCCAGCTCTGCCTTGGTCTCAGGCTCGCGGTCCGGCTCGTCGGCGCGATTCCACATCTCGCCCGGATCGTCCGCGTAGCAATAAAACTCGCTAGCGTCCTGATTCGCATAACGCGTATAACGATGCGTCTTGGTGCGGATGGAAACGATGTCCGACAAGGGGCCCTCGGGCTGGTTGCGCCATTCGCTAAGCACAAAGTCGCGCTGACCGTCCGGATGGAAATTCAGATTTTCGTCCCAAAGACGCTGGCCGTCTTGAGCCGGTAAGTCTCGCACAGGCACGCCTGCCATGCCGGCAAAGGTGGCATAGAAATCGAGTGCGGAGGTAAGGGAATCGTCCGTCCCGCCTTCCATCTGGCCGGAAGGATCCCAGACGATCATCGGCACCTGCAGGATGTCGTCATTCAAGTAGGGGCCCTTGAAGAGTAGCCCCTGGTTGCCGAGGAACTCTCCATGGTCGGAGGAGAAGACGATGAGGGTATCGTGCAAGATGCCCTGCTCTTCCAGGCACTTCATGAGGCGACCGAGGCAGTCATCCAAATGCATGCACATCGCGTGATAGGCGCGAATGATCGATGTGATTTGCTCCTCGTCGCGAGTGAGTCCCTGCATGCCGCGGAAGTTGTCTTGCCAATGCTTGGGCTTTTTCTCGATCGCACCTTCCTCGAAACGCGGCGGCGTCACCTCGACGTCTGCAAAAGCGGAGGCGTATGGTTCGCAAGGATTCCACGCGTGGTGGGGATCAAAGTAACCGAGAGAAAGGAAGAACGGTGCGTCGTCCTGACGTTTCTCCTTGAGCCAATCCATCCCGCACCTTGTGACCCAAGAGTTGTGGCTGTACTCCTCCGGCAAATTAGCGGTGTAGGCCTTCATGTGCCCTTCCACTCCCATCTGGTAGTAATAGGCTTGGAAGGCGTTTGGGTTCACCCCACGCAGCCAATTGGTGAAATCGCAGTTGAGGCAAAACTGATCGCCCTCCGAGCAGAGGAAATCGGTGAAGCCGTAGTCGGGATGGCGCTCCACCCGATTCAGGCACGGCACAAGATGCATCTTGCCAAAGTGGGCCGTCTGCCAACCCGCCTGGTTCAACACCTTGGGCAAAGTCTCCGCGTCTTCCGGCAAACGGCAGCCATTGGCGTAGAGTCCGTTGCGGGACGGAAGCTGCCCCGTCCAGATCGCCCCACGCGACGGACCACAAACCGGATTGGCCACAAAGTGGCGGGTAAAGTTGCGGCCTTCCCGGGCCAGACGATCCATGTTCGGGGTCTTCGCTTCCAGACAACCATTCGCCTGTAGGGTACGGAAGTGCTGCTGATCGGTGAGGAAGAAGACGATGTTTTTGGTCATGAGACGCTCAATAGAAAATGTTTTCTTTTATCCTACCTGCTTCGTCAAGTGAAGCGCTAATCACCTCCAAAACAGGAAGTTACCGAGCCGCTTCCCGCCATTCGACAAGCAGGACGCTGGAAGTCCTCATCCTGGTCCTCAGCTCACCGTCGGTCTGCCGCACCTCGCGCTTCGAAGGCGTCAACTGATCCTGAGCGCGCAGGCTGGCCGTCTGCTCGCGAGTGAGGTAATCGGGGCTGCCCAGCGCCTTCCATCGGGTGACCGCGTTGTTTTCCTCCAGGTCGACGGCATGCACCGAAATGGCCTCGGCCTTGACCCCGGGCGGCAAGGCGATGCTCACCTCCAGCGCTTCATTCAAGTCAGGATTCTCGTGCTGGTAGTCGTAGCAAAGGGCCGCAGCGTAGCCGCGCTCGCGGGTGACGATGGCGCCGCGCGACTTCGAGCCAACGGGCTCCTCCACCGGCACCCGCTGCTCGCCCAAGCGACCGAGCAACTGGTACGCCTGATAGGCCGGTTTGCGTAATCCCTGGAGGTTCAGCAAACCGTAGTGACCGGCAAAGGTTTCCTTGTTGTAGCCGAGCTGATTGTAGATGTCCGAAATGCACCAGTGGGCGAGCCAATCCACGTGCTGGGAAATTTCCGCCATCGACTTGACCGTGTAGGCCGCCAGAT
>CAWUJC010000173.1:0-5895 GCA_963922355.1 uncultured bacterium
CTGTTTACCCGGATGGCTCGATCCACCAAAATGAGCGAATTATTCACCTCTCCGTTGATCGTGATAAAGCTGTCGGGCGCCAGGATGATCGTATTGGTGAGCGTACGACCGTTCGGAATCGTCAAGGTACTGATGTTCGATTCACCAGTCGCCCCGGTAATCAGCACAATGGTCGGGGAGGTTGCCGTGCCGTTCGAGGTGATGGATTCGAAGTTTTCGTTGAAGTTATCAACCGTACTGGATCGGAAGGGAAATCCGGTCGCCACGATCTTGGCAAACGCCTCCGAATCAATCGGGAAATTAAGTCCATCCGTAATCGGATTGAGCGAGAAGCGGGTGTAGTTGGCCAAGGCCGTATTGCGAAGTTCCTCCTTAAAGGCGCTTGAGCGCGGATCGTTGAAGGTCACCTCGTCAAAGTCGACCACTTGATCGGAACCACTCCCGGCGGAACCATTGGTACCGGAGTTATCATCGGCATTACCCGAGTTGTCGCCAGCATTACCCGAGTTATCACCGGAACCACCTGAGTTGTCACCGGAACCACCGCTACCATCTGGGTTACCGCCGCCGGTACCACCATTCCCATCATCACCGCCGTCTCCGCCGCCGGTATCATCACCGTCGTCACCAGCGTCACCGTCTCCCCCGGCATTACCGCCACCATCGGTGCCGCCACCGCCGCTATCGCCACCACTGTCTCCGCCGCTATCGCTTCCGCCGCCGCTGCCATCAGCACTACCGCTTCCCGAGTCCGCATCATTGACGTTGCCAATGACTTCATCCAGGACGTCGTTGACGGTCGCGAAATTATCGCGAATCTGGGTACCCAAGGCTTCCATCGTGGAGATGGCCGTGAGCGTAATCAACGCCAAGATCAGGGCGTATTCTGTACTAGTTTGCCCTACACGACTCAGGCGACGACGACGATTAACGGGGCAATGTTTCATAGGCAAAGTCTACCTTAAATCGTAGAACGGTTAAAGTTGAAAGAATTGTGAACTATTTTTGCGTACACCATTCTCAGTTAAAATTAGTGCATGACCCATGCCAATCTCGTGACCGACAGATTGATTCAGGATGAAAATCACGGCTCCTATATCTTGTGGTATTGAATTTGAGATGTGTATAGATTGAAGACAGGACCCGCCACAAACACAAGTTATTCACAATTTGAAAAATAGAACCACAATCTGTAGTGGTTTTACTTGATTTCCCGATCCTTGAGGCGTACATCTAGAATCCATGTACCTGAAGTCTCTCGAGGCGATCGGCTTTAAGTCCTTCGCCGACAAAGTGAAAGTGGAATTCCACCACGGCGTGACTGCCATTGTGGGTCCTAACGGCTGCGGTAAGTCCAATGTGTTGGACGCCATCCGTTGGGTTTTGGGCGAGCAGTCGGCCAAAGCGCTGCGTGGCGGCAACATGCAGGACGTCATTTTCAGCGGTTCCTCTCGCCGCAAGCCCCTCGCGATGGCGGAAGTGACCCTCACCTTCGGCGAATGCGAAGCCCAGCTTGGCACCGATTTTAACGAAGTGACGATCACCCGCCGCGTTTTCCGCGATGGTGGTAGCCAGTACGAGATTAATCGCAAGCCTTGCCGCCTGCGCGACATCCACCAGCTCTTCATGGACACGGGCATCGGACGCACCGCCTACTCCATCATGGAGCAGGGCAAGATCGACCAAATTCTGTCGTCTCGCCCGGAAGACCGCCGCGCCATCTTCGAAGAAGCTGCGGGGATCACCAAATACAAGGCCCAGCGTAAGGAAGCGCTGCGCAAACTGGAGCACACCGAAGCCAACCTTGTCCGTCTTGACGACATCATTCGCGAGGTGAAGCGCCAGATCGGCAGCTTGCAACGCCAAGCCGGTAAAGCCCGTCGCTATCGGGAGCGTACCGATGAGCTCAAGGGGATGGAGAGCAAGCTGGCTCGCCACCAGTTCGACAAGTTTTCCGGCACCATTGGTGAACTCGAGCGCGAAGTCGAAACCACCCGCGAAACCCACGAGCAGCTCCACTTGGAAATTGAACTCAAGGATAACGAGCTGACCGAAGCCCGAAACAAGCTCGAAGAGATCGACGCTCGGCTCAGTGAATTGCGCGACCGCCAAAATAGCGCCAGCAACGCGATTGAGCGGGCTGACCAGTCTCGCACCAGTAACGAGAGCCGCATTCAGGAATACGCCGAACTAAAGGAAAACTGCCGCCTGGAAATTTCCGGCACGGAAGAAAAGATCAACGCCCAGGAGGAACAGCTCACCTTCATTAGCACCCAGTTGGAACAGAGCCAGACTCTCTTGGAAGAAAGCCGCGGCGCGACTGAAGCCAAACAGGCCGAGGCGCAGATGCTCAACGCCCAAATCAACACGGTGGAAGCGGAGCGAGCCGAACTCGAAACCAAGATCAACGGTCTACAAAGCGAAATCAGCGAGGCACAAAGCCAGCTCAATGCCCTAGAAATCCAGCAGAAGAACTTCCTCTTCCGTGTAGAAAACCTGAAGACCGAGCAGAGCGAACTGAGCACCCGCCTCGAAACCGAGAAGGCGCAGTCCGAGCAGCACGCCCAGGAAGTGAGCGAAGCGGAAGCCCAACTCGGACGTGACCGCGAGCAACTTGGCGACCTGCGTGACGAAGAAGCCGGCTTGGCAGAGGAAACCCGCGAGGCCGCCCAAAAGAAACAGGAGATTGCCTCCGAGCACCAAAAGCTCTCCGCCCGACGCGATGCCCTTGAGCAACTCGATCAGGATCACGCCGGTTCGCCCGAAGCGGCGCAGGAACTCCTCGCGGCCAGCGAAAACGGTGAACTCCCCTCCTCGCTTCAGGGCACGCTGAGCGACCACTTCACCGTCAAACCAGGTTACGAAGCCGCGATGGCCCGCCTCTTGGGCGAAGCGGTTAACGCCTTGGTGGTACGTGATCGCGCAACGGCGGAAGCCATCGCCGAACGCCTTGGGGCCAGCGAGGAAGGCGGGCACTGCCTCCTCGCCGCTCTTGATCTGCCCCGCAGCGGCACGTCCTCCTCTGACGCCTTTTCCATGACCTTTGCGGGCAAGTATCTGGAAAGCGATGAGGTGGCCCGCCCGGTCATTGACGCACTTCTGGCCGATGCCCATGTGGTGGATCATCTGGAAGCAGCTTACGAGCTGCGCGCCAACAGCCCGCAGGCGCTGGTAGCCACCAAGAACGGCGAATTGATCACTCGCGAGGGTCTGATCCTGGCCGGAAAGCAGGAAGGTAGCTCAGTTGCCGTGCTGAAGCGTCAGAACGAACTGCGGGAACTCAACGAGCAGATCGATCCCCTGACCGCGCAGCTGTCGACCCACCAGGAAACGGAAGCCTCGGCTCGTCAGCGGCTGGAAGAGATCCGAGAACGTGTCGCCACCGCGCAAACCAAAGTGCAGGAAGGCGAGGTTAACCTCGCGGCGATTCGCCAAGCGCAAGTGAGCCGCGAACGCGCTTTGGAAGAACTCAAAACCAAGCACGAAGCCGCCGCCCGAGAAATCGCCAAACTGAGCGAACAAGATGCGATCGACCACGCCCAGCACGATGAGCTGCAGCAGACCGTGGCGAGCAAGCGCGAAGAAGTGGCCGGCGCAGAAAAGCAAGCGGCGACCCTGAGTAGCCAGCTCGACGAACTCGCCGAGAAGGAGGCGGGTATGCGCCAAGCCCTCACGGAACTCCAAGTCCGCTTCGCCACCCAAGAGCAGCAGTGTAAGAATTGGGAAGAGCAGCGCGAGCCGGTCGCTAGCCGTTTGTTGGAACTACGCGAATCGATTGAGAAGCGGTCCGGTGAATCTCAGGACTACGAGCGCCGCATCGGCGAAGCCATTCAGGCCATTGCCGCCGCCGGTGCCGCCAAAGCCGAGCACGAAACGCTGCGGACGGAACTGGAACTTCTCATCACCGAAGAACAGGCCCAAAAGAACGAGGCCGCCACGGTCATCGAAGAACGCGAAGCCACAGTCCGCGAATCTCGTAAGCAACTCAGCGAACTGCAGAACTCCCGGAGTGAAAAAGAAGTGGCGCTCGAACGCGAACGCCTGCTCCTTGATCAACTGCGGGAACGCATGCGCCGTGCCTATGAGTTGGAACTCGAGGAATTGCCAGCTCTGGAAGAAGATCCCGAGGCGCCCACGGATTGGTCGGCCCTTGAACAGGAAGTCACGGACAAGCGCCGTCAGATCGACTCAATGGGGCCGGTCAACCTCGACGCCATCCAGGAATACGACGAGTTGGAAGAACGTTACGGCTTCCTCGAACAGCAGCATGCTGACATGCAGCAGGCCAAGACCGATTTGGAAGCCGCGATCAAGCAGATCAACGATACGACCAAGAAGCTCTTCGCCGAAACCTTCGAACAGGTCCGGATCAACTTCCAGGATACCTTCAAGGAACTGTTCGGTCCGGGCGGTCGCAGCAATCTCGTCCTCCTCGACGCGGACGATCCGCTGGAATGCGGCATCGACATCGTGGCCAAGCCGCCGGGCAAGCAATTGCAGAGCATCACCCTGCTCTCCGGCGGTGAGAAAACGATGACTGCGGTGGCCCTCCTCTTCGCCATCTACATGGTCAAACCGGCTCCGTTCTGCGTGCTGGACGAAATGGACGCCCCGCTGGACGAAAGCAACATCAACCGCTTCATCCGTATGGTGCAGCGCTTCGTTCGCCAGAGCCAGTTCATCCTCATCACCCACAACAAACGCACCATCTCCATTGCCGACGTCCTCTATGGCGTAACGATGGAAGAAAAGGGCGTGTCCAAGGTGGTGTCGGTCCGCTTGAGCAAGGCGGGCGAGGTCGTCGAGCGGGAGCAGCCTTCGGACGGCGATGGAGGCATGGACTTGGGAAACGGGAATAGTTCTTCCTCCCTGGAAGAACCATCGCTCCCGCACCAGCCTGGTATAGTGGAAGACCCCGACACGCCGTCGATCGCCGAAGCCTTCGGTAAGACGGCGGAGGCAAGCGCCACCTCGACTTAGTCAAGTTAGGCGACAGCCAACTCAGCCTGCCCGCTCTTTAACCAAGCGGGCAGGCTCGTCTTCACCCGAGCACGTAGACGCGTCAATAAGCTGTAGAGGCCGAAGTAGGCGCGATTCACGTAAATCGAATCGGCTCGGCCGCGCGCGCCGCGCATCTGGCGCAGCTCCTCGCGTCGGTGGTTGTTCTCGCCCATCTCGTAGATGGCCTGCATGAAGTCCTGCGCGCCAAAGTCAAACTCGTCGCCATAAAACGGCTGAGCCAGGAGATAAAGCGACTCCTTCGCCACCTCGGTAATGAGCTGACGGGTCCGATCGTCGTCCTCGGGCAAATAGACATTCATGTCGTGCAACGCTTCTTGGAGCCCCGCGTCATCGTCAGCCAAGCGCGGATCGAGGAAGCGGAACTGCTGGTAGTAAAACTCTTCTTCAATCTGCTTGGTGCAGCCAAAATCGAGGATGCCGAGGCGTCCGTCTTCTAAGGCGAGAAAATTGCCCGGGTGCGGATCGGCATGGAAGAGGCGCAGCGTGTGGATCTGATAGTCGTAGAAATCCCACAGCGCTTGGCCAATGCGATCCCGATCTTCCTGGCTGGCGTCACTGTCGGCAAAGCGGTCCAGAGGCAGGCCCTTAAGCCAGTCCATGGTTAGGATGCGCGGCGTGGAATACTCCGGGTAGTACTGGGGGAAAGCCACATTCTCCAAGTGCGCGCACTCGGCAGAAAGTTGCTGCGAGCGTTCCAGCTCCAGTCCGTAGTTGGTTTCCTCGGTCAACCGAGCTTCGACTTCCGTGAAGTAAGCCGCGACGTCTTTTTCCTTGAGCCCAAGAAGTTGGAGGGCAATCGGTTTGATCACCATCAGGTCCCTGCGCCGGCTGTCCGCCCCGCCGGGGTCCCCTCCACCGCGCCATCGTCATCCA
>CAWUJC010000174.1:0-5893 GCA_963922355.1 uncultured bacterium
TCGGCAAAGAAATCGACGTCGTCGCCATCAATGACCTCGTCCCGGCCGATAATCTGGCCTACCTCGTGAAGTACGATTCCATCCAGGGCCGCTTCTCCGGCGAAGTTAGCGCCCCGGACGAAGACACCCTCGTGGTCGACGGCCACACCATCAAGAGCCTTTCCATCAAAGAAGGTCCTGGTGCCATGCCCTGGAAGGAACTGGGCGTGGACGTGGTGATCGAATCCACCGGCCTCTTCACCGCCGATACCGCCGCACAGGGCCACCTCGATGCCGGCGCTAAGAAGGTCATCATCTCCGCGCCGGGTAAGGGCGACGGCGTCTGGACCACCGTCATCGGCGTCAACCACACCGATTACGATCCGGCCAAGCACAACATCATCTCTAACGCTAGCTGCACCACCAACTGTCTGGCCCCGGTTGTGCACGTCCTGCTTAAGGAAGGCATCGGCATTTCCGAAGGTCTCATGACCACCGTCCACAGCTACACCGCCACGCAGAAGACCGTGGACGGCCCGAGCATGAAGGACTGGAAGGGTGGCCGCAGCGCCGCGATCAACATCATCCCCTCCACCACCGGTGCCGCCAAGGCCGTGGCCCTGGTCTGCCCGTCCGTGAAGGGCAAGCTGACCGGCATGGCTTTCCGCGTGCCGACCCCGACTGTCTCCGTGGTGGACCTCACCGTCAAGACCGAGAAGGCCACCAGCTACAAGGACATCTGCGGTTTGATGGAAAAGGCCAGCGGCAGCTACCTCAAGGGCATCCTCGAGTACACCGAAGACGAAGTCTGCTCCAGCGACTTCATCCACGATTCCGCTTCCAGCATCTTCGACGCCGGTTCCGGCATCGAGCTGAACGAGAACTTCTTCAAGCTTGTGAGCTGGTACGACAACGAGTGGGGCTACTCCAACCGTTGCGTGGACTTGGTGAAGTACATCATCGAAAAGGGCCTCTAAGCGAGCGCCCTTTTACGGGAACCTCCACCCCTACCCGCCATGCCTAAGCAGACCGTTAAGGATCTGGACCTCGCCGGTAAGCGCGTCCTCGTGCGCGTCGACTTCAACGTACCGCTCGACGAGCAGAGCGACGGCTCGCTCAAGGTGACCGACGACACCCGCATCCGCGCCGCCGTCCCCACCATCGAGTTCCTCAACCAGGCGGGTGCCAAGACCATCTTGTGCTCCCACCTCGGTCGACCGAAGGGCCAGCGTGTGCCGTCGATGACGCTCGCGCCGGCAGCGGCCAAGTTGGAGACCATTCTCGGCCACCCGGTCCTCTTTGTGGATGACTGCGTGGGCGAGAAGGTGGAGGAAGCCGTGGCCAAGCTCCAGAACGGCGATACGCTACTGCTGGAAAACACCCGTTTCTACCAAGAGGAAACCGACAACGATCCCGAGTTTTCCAAGAAGCTTGCGGCCTTGGCCGACGTCTTCGTCAACGATGCCTTCGGCTCCTGCCACCGCGCGCACGCCAGCACCGAAGGTGTGGCCAAGCTGGTGGACGAAAAGGCCCTCGGCTTTTTGGTCGAAAAGGAACTTCAGTACCTCGGCGAAGAACTGACCGACCCGGGCCGTCCGTTCGTCTTCATCATCGGCGGCGCCAAGGTGAGCGACAAGATCAAGGTGATCGACGCCATGCTCGACAAGGCCGACACCATCTTGATCGGCGGTGCCATGGCCTACACCTTCGCCCTTGCGCAGGGCAAAAAGGTCGGCAAATCCTTGGCTGAGCCGGACAAAATTGGCCTGGCCGAAGCCGCGCTCAAGAAGGCCCACGACAAGGGCGTCAAGCTTCTCCTCCCGTCCGATAACCTCATCGTCGAGGACATCGACTTCAAGGGCAAAACCACCAGCGAAGGCAAATACACCGAAGCTGGCGGCAACATCCCGGACGGCTGGGAAGGCGTCGACATCGGCCCCGAAACGATCAAGACCTATGTGGCTGAAGTGGCCAGCGCCAAGACCATTCTTTGGAACGGCCCGATGGGCATCTTCGAAATTGAAAGCTGCTCCAAGGGCACCTTCGCCATTGCCGAAGCGATCGCCGCCAACTCCGGCTCCGTCTCCATCATTGGTGGCGGCGACAGCGTCAAGGCGGTCAAGCGCTCCGGCTACAGCGACAAGGTCAGCTTCATGTCCACCGGCGGCGGCGCCAGCCTCGAGTTCATCGAAGGCAAGACCCTCCCCGGCGTGGCCGTCATCCCTGACAAAGCGTAGTAGAAGCCGCTGCAGCTAACCTGAATTTTTTCTTTCCGTTGCGTACATTGCATGGTGCAGTGGAATGCATGACCGACTCAGGGGAAACTCAGCCTGGAGGAGGCAAAGCCATTGCATCTCTCGTCCTCGGCATCATTAGCTTGATTACCTGGATCATTCCACTCATCGGATTTCCGGTTTCCATCACCGGCTTAGTCCTTGGCTTCAAGGGGAGAAAATCATCAAACGAAGGGCTGGCATTAGCTGGTATCATTATCTGCATCATTACGCTGATTTTCACCACGATTAACAGCGCTATCGGGGCCTACCTCGGAGCAACAGGTCAGCTCTAGTCGAGCTGTCGGAATCCCCCTTGCCGGAGGTAACAGGTTCGTGTCACTCTGGCTAACGTGACTCAGCCTGATCACGCCAAACCTGATGCGAGCGACATCCCTCTGAGCGAAGAAGAGCGCGTCGATCTGCTCAAACGGACGGAAGCGGAGATTGAGAAGATCAAGGCTGAGCAAGAAGCGGAACTAAGTAAGCCGCCGCCCGGTCTCAATTACTCGAATCGTGCCCACCTGTACGGCATCCTTCTGATTACCGGCAATGTTCTGCTCCTCTGGGTGGCGCTGAAACTCTCACGCGAGCTGAACCAAAACTTGCTTAGCCTTACCGGCTATACGCCAGGAGACGACCCTCCTTTCTATTTCCTTCAGCAAGATATGGTCAAAGGGCTGACCCTGATCATCCCCTTCCTTCTGACCATTACTTTAGCTGGGGCCTTCTTCCGTCGCTCCCCCGCTTACGCCATCATTGTGGCGACCCAATCTCTCTTATTCTATCTGCCGGCTATCGCCACAGCTGCCTTCATCGCCTGTCATACGACTTATCTCTACGATCCCGCCCGAGCGACCAGCGCCTGGCCGACACTCCAGGATTACCTCGGCGATCCCTGGGGTTGGGTTATTCAAGCTAGCTGCATTGGCTTTGCTATCCTCATGGCTCTGGTTCCCCATGCCTTGAAGTACTACAAGGTAATGGATTTCCAGCCGACCCAGGACTAAGCACCTTCTGGCAAGCTCTAGGCTTGCCGTTGCCGCCGGACTTTCTAAGGTGGGGGTCCCATGACCGCCGTTGCTACCGACTATGAAGCCGTGATCGGGTTGGAAGTTCACGTCCAACTCAAGACCCAGACCAAGATGTTTACCGGAACGCCGGCCCAGTACGGCGCCGCGCCGAATAGCCTCGTCGGTCCCGTCGACCTGGGCCTGCCGGGCGTCCTCCCCACGCCGAACAAAGAAGCGATCATCATGACGATCCAGACCGGCCTGATGCTGGACTGCGAGATCGCCCAAAAGTGCAAGTTCGACCGGAAGAACTACTTCTACCCGGACATGCCGAAAAATTACCAGATCAGTCAGTTTGACGAACCGCTCTGCGAAGGCGGCGCCGTGCCGCTCAACCTCCTGGCCTACCCCAAGGACGCGCAGAAGGACGAGTCGATCGAGCCGGACAAGAAAATCCGCCTGACCCGCATCCACCTGGAAGAAGACGTGGCCAAAAGCACCCACGGCGACCGCACCAGCGCGATCGACTTCAACCGCGCCGGCACCCCGCTGATGGAAATCGTCTCCGAAGCCGACATGCGCACGCCGGAGGAAGCCTTCGCCTACCTGACCGCGCTCAAGCAAATCCTGATTTACGGCGGGGTCTCCGACGCCGACATGGAAAAGGGCCAGATGCGCTGCGACGTCAACGTCTCCGTCCGCCCCGTGGGCCAGAAAGAATTTGGCACCAAGGTGGAGCTGAAGAACCTGAACTCCATCGGCAACGTGCGCCGCGCGCTGAAGTACGAGATCGCCCGGCAGATCGCCGCGGTCGAGGACGGTGAGACGATCATCCAATCCACCCGCCGCTGGGACGCGGATCGCGGCGAGACCTACGAGATGCGCCGCAAGGAGCAGGCTCACGATTACCGCTACTTCCCGGACCCCGACCTCCTCCCGCTCGACACGTCCGACGGCTTGGTCCAGGCCGCGCGTGAGCGCCTGCCGGAGCTTCCGCACGAGAAGAAAGCTCGCCTGACCGAGCAATACGGCGTGACCGATTACCACGCCAGCGTGCTGGCCAGCGAGAAGGCGTTGGCCGACTACTACGAGGAAGCCGCCAAGCAGAGCAAGTCCCCTCAAGGCGTGGCCAATTTCCTCCTCAACGACTACCTCGCCATTGCCGAGGACCTGAGCGAGATCCCCTTCCCCGCCGCCTGGTTCGCCGAGCTAGCTGATCTAGTCGAGAGCAAGGCGATCAACACGAAGCAGGCCAAGCAGATCTTTGGCGAAATGGTGAAAGCCAATAAGTCCCCTAAGACGCTGCAAAAAGAACTCGGCCTGGAGCAAGTGACCGACACCGGCGCGATCGACAAGTGGGTGGACGAGGCCATCGCCGCGAACACGGAAGCGGTCGAAGCCTTTAAAGCCGGCAAAGAAGCCAGCGCCAACCGCATCCTCGGCGCGGTGATGAAAGCCAGCAAAGGCTCCGCCAATCCCGGCCAAGTCCGCGAGATCCTCCTCGCCAAGCTCAAGGCGCTGTAAGGAAAGTACTTACCTTGTCTGACCTAAGCGAACAGCTTTACGATCAGCTGCTCCCGCTTGTTGAGAAAGCTGACCTCAAAGCTGCCGAACAGCTTCTTTTGGATGCTCTAGGTAATCTACCTGAAAGTCCTTTTCACCAAATAACAGCACTTCACTTTACCAACTCTCCTCAAGCCGTCGCCAGCTATTTTGACGACTTCATCGAAGGAGAATCTAAGCGGATACCAATCCGAGCAATCTACACCGAAGCCAACGGTTTTGAGATCAACTCTGATCTCTGGTTTTGCGACGTGTTTGCCTACGATATTGATGGCCGTCAAGAGGACTATGACTGGCTCAGTGATTGGAAATCGAATGATTATGAATCCTTAACCCTGACCGGTATGGAGGACTTACAAGACGTATACAACTCACCTGCGTTCAGAGAAGAGTCCTATGAAGAAGCATGCAGCGTCGCGAGTCTCTTAGTTGTCATTCGCATTCAGCAACTCATCCAACGAGCTATTCCAAAAATGACTCGGTTGACATACCCTCTGTATGTTGATGCGCATGATTACGACCTAACGGCCAAGTTCGTGGCATAAGTTGAGACTAACTAACCGTATAGGTGAAAGGTACAGAGTTACGCTGCCATCAACGGCTACCAAATTTAGGTCCACTCCAGCCCATTTGGTTCATTCCGTTAATTCCGTCCAGATTCAAGGCGGGCAAAGTCCAGTTTCAGTCCACCCGACCACGCTTCGCGATATGCCATCCTTGGCGGACTTAGCGAACTCTGCATGAAATAGAAAAACGCCTAGGTATGGTGCGGCGGAGCAGCCAGATTGAGCCTAGAGTCAAAGACCGACCTCCACACTAACCGACATGTTTTTGCTGCTGTGGGGCCCAAACAAAAAAGGAGCCCCACCGATAGACGGCGGAGCCCCTTACCTCAATCAACCTCACTGGTAGGTCGAAAATGTTAGCCTGCCAACCGCTCGTGAAGGCAGGCGCATGCCCTAGGCCTAGCTACGGCGACGGCCCCGCGAACGGAAGGCGAGCAAGCCAGCGGCACCGATCAACAGCGCGGCAGAAGTCGGCTCGGGCACCACGGTGCCTTGGACT
>CAWUJC010000175.1:0-5855 GCA_963922355.1 uncultured bacterium
CGCCGACGGCAAATTCACCCTCCCTCCGCATTCCATGACCCTCATCCAACTGGATCCCCCCGCATGAAAACTTTCCTCCCCCTGATTTGCCTCCTCTTCATCTGCGCGTTGCTCCCCGCGAAGGCCAAGCAGAACTGGGGCAATGAGCCCTACGCCGCAATCACGCCCGGCCCGTTCAGTGCGCTCTTTGTGCTCGAAGATAAAATCGAAGACCGGAAGCACTACTTGCGCTTCGTTTCCATCCATCAGGATAAGATTGCCGTGCACATGGCCAAGGAGATCAAGGTCGAGCCGAAGAACGGCAAAACCCGGCAAGTTCCCTGGCTGAAAGAACCTAGCCTGCAGTCCGCCTCGCACACGACCTTTGGCGATCTGGGAGAGAAAATCCTCGTCACTCAAGGTAACCTGATCGAGAAGAGCGACGGCGGAAAAGAGCTCACCATTGAGCTGCCTTTTGCGGATAAGACAATCACTTACTATTGCCAACGCGTTTTCCTGGGCGACAAAAAGAAGTAGCCGCTGGCCCCGGCGCCGCCCTTGACTTACCTCCCACGCTCAAGGGATGGTGGTCACCACGATGGCAGCCGGACGAATCCACAACCTCGACGCGCTCCGAGCGTTGGCCGCCCTTGCCGTCTGTTTCTACCACTTTCGGCGCGAGGATTACCTTGGCCTGCCGCTCCTGACCGAGATTTTCTCCTACGGTCATTTAGGGGTCCACGTTTTCTTTGTCATCAGTGGTTTTGTCATCCCACTTTCCCTCACCCAAATCCGCTTCCGCTGGAGCGACCTCTCCTCGTTTCTCGCCTCGCGCTTCTTCCGGCTTTATCCCGCCTATGTGGGCTCAGCTCTCCTGGCTGTGGCGTTATGGTATGGCTCAAGTTGGCTCCCTGGGTTTCGAGGACAAGTTCCTGAGATTTCAGCCAGCCAGCTTCTGGCCAATTTCACGCTGAGCTGCGACTTTGTTGGGGAAGCTTGGTTCATTCCCGTCTATTGGACGCTGGCCATTGAAGCGCAGTTTTATCTCCTTATCGCGCTCTCGTTTCCGCTGCTCGAGCATCGCCAAGCGGCGGTTCGCTGGATGGCCCTAGCTACCTGGATCTTGGCCCCTCTCCTGGTAGGGACCGGCCCAAGTATCCTTAGCTGGACTGCGCTCTTCGCGCTCGGGATTCTCGTCTATTTCCGCTGGGAAAGGAAACTGTTCACCTGGCCCGGGCTACTGGCAGGCTTCGCCGCGTGCGCGGTGCAAGGCTGGGTCTGGGGGCTCTCCAGCCTGGTGGTAGGAGCCGCGACCGCCCTGGCCATTCTCTATCTTCCGCCCATCCGATTTCGGCCCCTGCTCTGGATCGGCACCATCTCCTACTCACTCTACCTGCTCCACGCGCCGATTGGTGGCCGCGTGATCAATTTTGCGGAGCGATACGAGCTGGACCTCGTGGGACGGGTCGCGGTCTTTGGCGTCGCGTTAACCATTTCCGTTCTGGCCGCTGCGGTTTTCTACTACCTCATCGAACAGCCGAGCCACCAACTCTCCCGTCGCGTGAAGCGGAAGCGCGTCTAGGGGCTTTTCGCGAGACCGGGCAACCCGTCCAGGCTCTTCAGGTTGTTCTTCTGCTGGTAGCGGAGGAGACCATCTTCCCCCTCTTTCTCACTCACTTTCATGAGTGTGTCGCGCTGCGCTTTGAAGTCGTAAAGCGGGACCGAAAAGCCGCAGGAGTCACTGATCCGTGTGACCTCGATATCGATAATCGCCCGGGCCCCCAGGTGCTCCGTAAAGTTGCCGATTAATTCCTGGTATTTAGCCGAACCTTTTTCATGTACCGTCCCAATCCCCTGGAAGCGGTAAATCTTGGGAGGCCCCTCGAACGCGCAAAACATGATCGTAATCCGCCCGTTTTCTTTGAGGTGGGCGACGGTTTCGATGCCACTTCCAGTCAGGTCGAGGTAGGCGACTCGCCGATCCCCCAAAATACGGAAGGAATCCATCCCTTTGGGGGAAAGATTCACCAAGCCTTGCCCGGAGAGAGGCGCCGTGGCGACAAAGAACATCTGTTGAGCCGCCACCCAATCTCGAATCTTGGGCGTGATCGCTTCAAAGGTTTTGCCCATGAACCAGCTTGTTCTGCTCGCCGCCGGAGAACAACACTTTTGGAGCGCAAAGGAGCCGATTAATTGCCCACGACCGCGAGAGCATTGTGTTCACGGTAATCACGCCCCGGGATGAGCTGCTTGCCGTCGGAGAAGCCTTCCGGCCGTCCCTCCAGTCGCTTGATCAAGCGTTCGCGCCACGCCACCAGACGATCCTGGTCCGCGGGCTCAGCCGCCAAGTCTCGCAGCTCATTAGGGTCTTGCGCTAAGTCGAAGAGTTGCTCCCGACCGTCATTGAACCAGATGTATTTGTGCTGGCCATCGGTCAGGTAGTGCATGCCTGGATGCTGGTCCCCCATCACCGAATGTTCGCCGTGGAGCCAGTTGCGGAAGTCAGCATCCTCTTGCCCCTTGGCCAGTTGAACCAAGCTGCGCCCTGTGACGTGCGCCGGCGTCTCAATCCCCGCCAACTCGCAGCAGGTGGGTAGAATGTCCTGCAAGCCCACCGGAGCTTCGCTCACTGTCCGCGGGTCGATGCCAGGACCGGAAAGCAGGAAGGGAATCCGCGCGGAAGCTTCGTAGGGCAGCGATTTACGCCAGAAGTAGTGGTCGCCCAACATCTCGCCATGGTCACTGATAAAGAAGACGTAGGTGTTGTCTCCCGCTTTTCGAAGCTGCTCCAGAAACAGGCGAAGTTGATTGTCCACGTGGCTGATCGAAGCGTAGTAACCTGCCTTGGTGCGTTGGAGAATTCCCCCCTTGAGCACTTGCTTGCCGCCCCCCGGATCAACGCCCAAGCCTTCCTCGTCTGGCCGTTCCGCCCAATCACCGATCGCTGGGGGATCAAGGTCCTCGTTGATGTAACGATCATAGAACGCTTGCGGCGGCACCAACGGCGGATGCGGTGCGGTGAAACCGACGGATAGAAAGAACGGGCGCTCGAGGTCGCGCTTGTGCAGAAACTCAATCGCCTTGTTAACCGAGAAGTTGGTCTCATGAAATTCCTCATCATAGGGCCAGGGCCGCGCATCACTGTCATTAAAGCTCAACCCATGCGTGGTGAGATGCGGCCAGTTGATCTCCGCCGGTTTCTGGTGCCCAGGGAAGGAGAGCTGGTGAAAACGCGAATAATGCTCGGCAAAGGGATTCCCTTCTCGGATCTCAAAACCATAGTGGCAGTGTCCTGGATACTGATGCATCCCCCGGCCGACGTGGGCCGTCTGATAGCCCGCCCGTTTGAGCAGCTCCGGCAAAGTCGCCTCGGGCCGGGCGATCCGCGCTTTTAAAGAGAACCCTACGACACCGGTGGCCTGCGGGTCCATTCCCGTCATGAGACAGTGCCGGGCGGGAATGCAGGTTGGGCACTCCGTGTAACCATGGCGAAAGCGTGCGCCGCGAGCCGCCAAGGCGTCGAGAACCGGGGTCTGCAACACAGGATGCCCGTCAATGGAGAGGCAATCGCCACGTTGCTGGTCCGTATGAATGAGAACGATATGGGGAGCATCCGGCATAATCACTTAGCATAGTTGCTTCCCTCACTGCGCAAAGGGCAAAGGTGAAATTACGGTAAACCGGTTCGGACACACGGAAAGCCTTCAACCCAAGAACACCAAGAACCCCTAAAGGTGCTGCAGGTAGTCATCCAGCGTGCACTTGATTTTGCCGGAGTTCCGGATTTGGTGATACTCGACCGCTTTGTCCGGTAGCTCGTCCGTCGCTTCAATCACCCGCTTCATGGTCAACAGCATCGACTTATGTTGCGCGCACTCCCAGCGCTGGGCGGCTCCCTCCAGGAGTTGCAAAATCTCGCCTCGAACCTTTAGACGCTTGATCACGTCCTCAATGGCGGAACGCGTCGGCACCTTAACGCACCGGAACAAGGCGGAGTTGCTGGTTGTCGCTCCGATTTTTTCAAAGCAATCGGAGAAGGCTTCCATCACCGCCACATCCCAGTAAGGCCACAGCGTAAAGTAGTCTTGTTGAATGACGATGGAATAGCCCGGCTTCAATTTGGGAAAATACTGACGAAGCACGTGATGATGCGTTGAGCGGAGCTTCGCAATATCCACGAAAAGCACATCAATCGGCTCCTGAGGCACCGGTCGCTCTTGAAACAAGCCGCTTTGGAAACTAATGAGGTCGGCCCATTCGGCCAGCCACTTGTTCTCCAAGAGAGGACGAAAGAAGCCTTCCTCCGGGTATTCATCCTTCCCCGCCAAACCATATTTCTCCCAATCATGCGGCTGAGCCACATGCCGGTCGTAACTGTGCAGACGCTTTCCGCTCTGGCCGGCGAGGCGAATACCGTCCGCCAAAGCCAGGGTTGAACCGCCCAAGAACGACCCGAGATCGCAGATCACGCCGTCGGCGGTGGAAAAATACTCCGCCACAAAACGCAGCATCCGCAACTCTTCCCGCGTAAGCATGGTGGGATACTCGCGAATCACCCCCGGCAAATAAAACTGGGGCAATTGCCAAATCGATTGCGAGATAAGCTGTAGCTTCTGCTCGTACGTGAGGGGCGGCGTCATAAAAGGGTCACCCTATGGCGCGTGCCGGAAAAGAAAATGAAAAAGAGAAAACGGAGCAAGTAAGCTATGGTTTGCCACGGAACCAGGAGGCTAAACGCCATTCCCTGGCGGACCCAACGGGGCTCGAACCCGCAACCTCTGCCGTGACAGGGCAGCGCTCTAACCAATTGAGCTATGGGTCCTGAAAAAACAGGAACCTCGGGTTGAGTTACAGCCGCTGGCTGCTCCCGAGGGGAACGAGCAGAGTACTAAATCCGCAGGCAGAGGCAAGCGCTAATTGTGGAAATTCCACCAATCTGCTACGTTCCCCCTCTCATGAAAGTTTGGCCCCTGTTTCTCTGCGCCTCCACCTTCTTCCTGCTTGCCGGTTGCGGAGAAGGTAATCGCGAAGCAACCACCGTCGCAGAGGCCGGCCCCAAACCCCTCGTGGTGGGGATGGAACTGGCCTATCCCCCTTTTGAGATGACCGGCACCGATGGCCAACCCGCCGGCATCAGTGTGGAGATCGCAAAAGCCCTGGCAGAAGACCTGGGTCGCCCCCTCCAGATTGAAGACATCCAATTTGCCGGGCTCATCCCCGCTCTGCAAAGCGGTCGAGTTGATCTGATCATCTCCTCCATGACCGCCACAGAAGAGCGCGCCCAAAGCGTCGCTTTCTCAACCCCTTACCTCAAAACTGGTCTGGCCTTGCTGGTGCAGAAAGACTCCGACGTAGAAGGCATCGAGGACCTGAACCGAAAGGGGAAGAAGGTCGCGGTCAAAACTGGCACCACAGGCCAAACCTACGCGACCGAGCATCTCGAGGAGGCCGACATTATGGTTCTGGACCGAGCCGAAGCGGCCGTCTTGGAAGTGGTCCAAGGCCGCGCCGATGCCTTCATCTACGATCAGATGTCGATCGACGAATACGCCCGCCGCAACACGAAAACCACCCGCCCCATCTTGGAAGCCTTCTCGGAGGAATCCTGGGCCATCGCGCTGCGCAAGAACCAGCCCGAGTTGTTGGAAAAAGTGAATGCGTTTCTCAAAAAATTTAGCGCAGAGGGCGGCTTCGAACGCCTGGGCGACCAGTACTTGCAGGCGACCAAAGAATCCTTCCAGGCGCAAGGCGTCCCCTTTGTGTTTTAGATGAGCAAGGCGTGGTCAGCCTGGATTTGGGAGCCGGAGACGCCGGGGCAAGCGGCACCGCTCTCCGCCCGCGGCGCCAATGGCCTGCTCGTCACCGTGCTGGCCGCC
>CAWUJC010000176.1:0-5849 GCA_963922355.1 uncultured bacterium
CGTACTGGCTGATGGCACTATAGACCAACTTCGAGGAAAACTTATCGTCCTCGAGAATCAATACGCAGGGTAGGTCTTGGTGCATGAGTTGGGGCCGCGCGGAGAGTAGATCAGTATGCAAACGGTATGTGCCGGAAATCAAGCTTGGGTGTCGCCAGATTCTCAGGTTTGTCGGATTGACGCTAAAATTTCTCAAGCAGAAGCATCTGCTTATCGGCCCAAGAAGACCGACGGAAAGTGCGCAATAAGTGCCGCCGCCTTGATAACGGATTCGACCTTAAAAGTTGCAGGAAATCCCAAGCGGTCTCCTCCGCCAGCCGGTAGCGATCTCGTAAATGCCCTGCAGGAAAGTGGCGGTGTCCCGCGTCAAAGAGCTGATCGTCCAGCCAGCTGCGTAAGTCCTCGGGTAGGGGGCCGCCGACGAGCAGAGCGGCCAGCCCGGTCAGCACCAGAGAGGTGTCCACTTTGGCTTGGGCTTCGAGGTTGCGCAGCGCGTCCTCGCTGGAGAAGTCGCGCTGACCTTGGAGGAAGAGGTAGCCGGCGTGGACGGCGTGGGCGATTTCTTCCACAAAGGTAATTAACGGGCTGATGTTGCGTTCGTTGAGTCGGGTGCGTGGGTCGTCCGCTTCCAGCGCAGCGATGACCGTCTCCGGGAAGTAGATAGCTAAACGCAGTTGCTGCGGCTCGGCTTGGAGAAAGGTGCCGCCGTTTTCGGTCAGCGTGGCTGCTCCTTCGCCCGAGCGCTGGACGAGTTCGGCCGTGCGTGCCGGGCCGACCACAAAGCGCTCCAGATTAACCCCCGTGGCGCGGTCGGAACCTTCAAGCATGTGCTGAACTTGGCGCAACAGGCTCATCGGGGTGGGGTGCTAAGGTTGGGTGGGTAACAGGCCGCTGGGGGGAGCCTCCCAATGCAAGAGCGTGTCGGCCAGGTGGTTTAGGGCGCGGCGGATGTGGAGAAATTCTTCGGCAAGTTGTTCGATCACCAGGGCAAGTTCACTACCCCGGGCGGCGGGGTCTTGCGCGGCGGTGTGGAAGCTAGTTCGGCCCACGCCTTCGTAGAAGCTTAAGCCCGGGGCGCCGCGACGGGCGGACTGGGCGCGGACGCGTTCAGCAAAGAGGCCGGTGAAGAAGAGTGTGTAGTTGCCCAGGTGGAGGCGAAGCTGGAACTGTTGCCGTGGCGCCAGGTGCTGGAGCTTTTCGATCACATCGGCCACATAGAGATAGTTGCCCCGACCGGTGCTTTCCGTTCCACTGTTGCCAGTGAGCTGCTTGGTTTGGCAGAAAGCTTCCAGGACGGCAGCGACATAATCGCTCAGCGCGCGCTCTTCGAAGCCGGCCCGGCGCAGCACCCGGCGGGTGATGACGTAAAAGTAGAGCGCCGGGGTGACGCGGAGGCAACTGGTATCGTTGACCAGTGCCTCGTAGACGGCATCTTCGTCAAGAAAGCGGTCGCGCTCCTCTTCGTCGGAAAGCAGGCGGACGAGCGAAGTTTTTTGCAAGGGCGACAGGGCCAGGACGTCGCATACGAACGCGAAATCTTGCGCAGTAAACCGTGACCGACAGTTGGCAATTGTCACGGGTCTTTAGGATAAGCACGTCAAGTGCCAACCGCAAGACCATTGTTACAATTTGCTGACACCGGTTGATTAATTCAAGATTCATGCTAAGAGACATATCCAGATGAACAACCAACTCCCCACCCTAATCCTGAGCGGCGCCTGTTTGCTTGCCTCCGGCCTCGTGCCGGTAGAAGCCAGCTCGCGCAACCCCGTCAACAGTACGGCTAGCTCGAAACATAGCCGCCCGTCGACCAGCTCGACGGAAAAACGCCAGTGGCGCAGCAGCCAGAGCGAAAGCTCCACCCGCACCGCGTCCTCCAGCACGAGCAGCAAATATTCCGGCCGCACCTTGCACGGCAAGGCCTCCTTCTACGGCGGCAAGTGGCACGGGCGCAAAACGGCCAACGGCGAAATTTACAACCAGAACAGCATGACGGCGGCGCACAAAACCCTGCCGTTTAACACCAAGGTTCGGGTGACCAACTTGAACAATGGTCGTACGGTGGTGCTTCGCATCAATAACCGCGGGCCGTTCAAGCCTGGTCGCATCATTGACGTGTCGGTGGCCGCCGCCAACCAGCTTGGCATGGTGAAGTCCGGCGTGGTCCCGGCCAAGGTTGAGGTGCTCTAACCGGGTCCGTTCGCTGCTTTGTGAATCCGACCGAAGAATGGTTCGACGTCGTCTCGCGCGACGACGTCGCCGTGGCTAGTGCGACGCGGGCTTACGTCCACGCGCACGACCTGCGCCACCGTTCCGTCCACCTGCTGGTCTTTGCTGCCGAAGGCCAGCGGGTTTACCTCCAGCTTCGCTCCCCGAGCAAGGATCGCCATCCCAACACCTGGGATACTTCCTGTTGCGGGCATGTTGATAAAGGCGAGACTTACGACACGGCTCTCTGGCGGGAGTTGAGTGAGGAACTCGGCTTGAAGCGGGAGGAAATCACTGATTTCTCTTTTTGCTTTAAGCTGGAGGCCGGGGCGGAAACCGGTTGGGAATTTGTCCACGTTTACCAGTGTCGGACGGCGGTTGAGCCGCGTCCCGATCCAGGAGAGATCACTGAAGGGCGCTGGTTTGAGCGGGCGGAAATCGGGCCTTGGATGGCGTCCCAGCCGGAGGATTTTGCTCCGAGTTTTCGTTATTTTTGGCCCCGGGTGGCGACGCCCTAGAGTTGGGGTGAATGTCACCAGTTTGGCGTGCGTCACAACTGAGCACAGCACTTGCTTGTGTTGGCAGATCATGTACAGTCCCCTGCTTATGATTCCTTCCCGAATCCTTCCTCTTTTTGCGCTGCTCCTAGGCATGGTCGCGCCGCTGACCGCGCAAACGATCGACTTGGATGCCCCGAATCGGACCGTGGCGACCAATCAGTCCACCGCTGCCCCGGCGCCATCAGGTACTGCGCCTTCGAATAACGCCACGACTCCGGCTCCGGCTGGCCAGCCGCAGCAGATGATCATGGCGGTGGCGCCGAACAACAACTCCCCTCGGGGGTTAATGCGCCTCTTTGAACGCGATGCCTCTGGCCAGTGGCAGCCGACCAGCCAGATTTGGCGCGTCAACTTTGGCCGCAGCGGCTTGGCGTGGGGCATCGGGCTGCATCCGCGCCAGAAGGGCAAAGGCAAGGTCGAGGGTGACTGGCGGACGCCTTCCGGCCTCTTCCGCGTGGGCAAGGTGCTGGGCAATCCGCCGCAGCCGCCCGAGGGTTACCAGGGCTGGCCCTATCACCATAAGACAGCGGCCGATACTTGGCCGGAAGATCCGCAGAACAAGTACTACAATCAGCTCAAGACCCTGCCGCCTGGCTTCCGCCCGGCTTGGTATGAGAAGGAGCGCTTTCGCTTGAGCGACAACGCCTATTACTACCTTATCGTCGTCGACCACAATCGCGTTCGAAATTCGATCGACGAAACGCCAACCAGCACGCCAGGGCGCGGCAGCGCGATTTTCTTCCACACCGAGCGCTACCACAACAACGGAACGGCCAAGCCGTCCGCCGGTTGTACAACCATGCCGCGTGAGCGTCTGGTTGAAGTGATCCAGTGGCTCAAGCCCGGGAGCGAGGCGCGTTACGCCGTCCTGAACGAAAAAGATTACGGCAAGCTCTGGCAGGAATGGGATCTCCCCAGCCCGCAGCACTTTAAGAATTAGAGCTTAATATAAAATTCTACTGGCCTCGAAGAGGTTGTGGTTCTTTTAGGCCGTGTCGTTGTCGCTTGTCAGTCACAGGTATAGTTGATACCTGCTCCTTCCTCACTCCTTGCCACGGCCTAAAAATCCTCACAACGCGGGCCGCGCCGGACTTTTGTAACAAGCTCTAGGCCGCCGAAAGCGAGCGCGCCTACTTTCGGCGTTCGCCCAGCGCGGCGACTTCCGGGTGGCGGAAGCAGTCGGTGGTGTGGTCGTTGACCATGCCGGTGGCTTGCATGTGAGCGTAGATGATCGTGCTGCCGACGAACTTGAAGCCGCGGCGTTTGAGGTCTTTGGACAGGGCGTCGGACTGCATGGTGGTGACGGGCACCTCAGCCATGGTTTTCCAGTGGTTTTGGATGGGCTGGCCGCCGACGAAGCCCCAGATGTAATCGCAGAAGTTGCCGAACTCCTTTTGCACATGGAGAAAGGCTTTGGCGTTGGTGATGCTCGCCGCGATCTTCAAGCGATTGCGCACGATGCCGGGGTTCTTCAGGAGGCGGGCTTCTTCCCGTTTCCCCCAACGGGCAATGACCTTGGGATCAAAGCCTTGGTAGGCCTCCCGGTAGGCTTCCCGCTTCTTGAGGATGGTGAGCCAACTCAGCCCCGCCTGGGCGCCTTCCAGGATGAGGAACTCGAACTGGAGCCGGTCGTCGTAAACGGGGACACCCCACTCGGTGTCGTGGTACTGGCGGTAGAGTTCGTTATCGCCCACCCAGGCGCAGCGAATTCGGTCATCTTTCGGTGAGGTTGGCGGGTTTTTCGGCATGGCGTATGCGAGAAAGAGGGGGGACTCCGGGAGTTGCCTCCCTGAGCATCACCACGCATAATGCCGGGGCTGGCCTTCTCCGCCAAGCCCGCTCTATCGAAATATGGCCACTTCGTACACCCAGCTCAAAGCCGGTGATCGCATCGGTAAATGCGAGATTGTCCGCCTCTTGGGCAAAGGAGGCATGGGCGCGGTTTATCTAGCCAAACACGTGACGCTGGACATCCTCGTCGCGGTCAAAACGCTCGCGCCGGATTCGATCAGCGAAGATAAGCGCGAGTCCAACCGCTTTATCCGCGAGGCCAAGCTGGCGGCCCAAATCCGGCATCCCAACGTCGTCGCCATTATGGACGCCGACATGGACGAAGAAAACGGCCTCTACTACATCGTGATGGAGTACGTTGATGGGGGTAACCTGGCCGAATATCTCCAAGGGGAGCCGCTTGATCCCGAGTGGGTTTTTTCGGTCATCTACCAAGTGGCGCAAGCGCTGCAAGAGGCTTCGCGCTTTGGCATCGTGCATCGCGACATCAAGCCGCACAACATCATGGTCAATGACCAGGGCGTGGCCAAGCTGGCGGACTTGGGGCTGGCCAAGAGTGTGGGGCACGACAGCGTCAGCCTCACGGTGATGGGTTCGGCCCTCGGTACTCCGGCCTACATGAGCCCGCAACAGGCGGCCGACGCCAAGAACGCGGACGGGCGCGACGATATTTACAGTCTCGGCGCCACCCTTTACGAATGCCTGACGGGGAATCCACCCTTTGACGGTGACAGTGTCTATAGTGTGATCACCAAAGTGGTGACCAAGACGCCGGTTGATCCACGCCTGTCGGTGCCGCACGCGCCGCCGACGTTGATCGCCCTCTGCGGCAAGATGATGGCGCGTGAGCGCGACAAGCGTTACACCAACGCTGATGAGCTGATGGCGGACCTGGATACGATCCGCAACCAAGGTCTCGAGAGCGTGGAAAGCATGTCAGCGGCCAGCTTCCTGGAGTGGCCAGGTTCGCCACTGGGGACGGATCTGAATGCCCCCACCGAGGTGATGGACCCCGAAGCGAAGCGCGCGGCACTAGATCGGGGGATGGCGGCGGCGCCGACCGCACCGGAACTGACCCAAGAGGTAGTCGTGCCGGGAGCGCGGCAACCACTGGCCCCCGGGCAGCAATTGGCCACGATGCCCTCTACCGAAGAGCTTTCCGCTCATACCATCCCGGGCCAAGCACCGAAGAAAACGAAGTGGCCGTTGTTAGCGGCGGGTGCGGTTGTGTTGGCGCTGCTGATTGGCGGGGCGCTGCTTTGGATGAACTTTGTTGCTCCGCAACCCGCG
>CAWUJC010000177.1:0-5835 GCA_963922355.1 uncultured bacterium
GACGAGTCGGCCGAGCGGGTGATCGAGCAGGCAAAGATTTTGGGGTCGCGGCCCTCCATTTCGCTCTCGGCCAAAGACTTTGAGTAGGTCGCACGGATTCGCTTCGTGTCGGCTGGCCGTTGCTGCCGCCCGATGAATTCGTTATAGTGCTGGCTTCCGATGAGCACGACAGCCACCAAGCCAAAGACCCTGGCGATCAATGAGATTTTCTTTTCGATCCAAGGAGAGAGTACCTATGCCGGGCGTCCGTGTGTTTTTGTTCGGCTGACGGCTTGTGATCTGCGCTGCACCTATTGCGATACGGAGTATGCGTTTTACGAAGGCAAGAAGCGCACGCTGGAGGACATTCTCGGCGAAGTGCGCGGCCACGCTTGCCCACTGGTGGAAGTGACGGGGGGCGAGCCGCTGCTGCAAAAGAACGTGCATCCGCTGATGACTCAACTCTGCGACGAGGGCTACGAGGTGTTGATCGAAACGAGCGGCGCCCACGACGTGGGCAAGATCGATCCGCGGGTCCGGCGCATCATGGACCTGAAGTCTCCCTCCAGTGGTGAGGTGAAGCGTAATCTCTATGCGAATCTGGATCAGCTGACCGCACGCGACGAGGTGAAGTTTGTCCTCGGCAGCGAAGAAGACTACCTCTGGGCCAAGGAGCAAATGGCCTCGCACGGCGATTGGGCCACGCGGGTCAACGCCGTCTTGATGTCACCCGTCTTCGGCAAACTGGAGTTGGAGGACTTGGCCGCTTGGATTCTGCGCGACGGGCTCTCTGTCCGCTTGCAGTACCAGCTGCACAAGTTGATCTGGGATCCCCAAGCGCGCGGGGTGTAGCTTATTCAGGGTAAGCAATGAAGCCGGTTTTGAGCCCGCTTTTGAAGCCTGCTTGTCGATAGAAATTAAGGGTGGCGTTGTCCTGTCGCCCGGTCATCAGCATGACTTTATAGCACCCCGCTTGCCAGGCTTGTTGAAGCGCATATTGGAGGACAGCGGTACCGAATCCTTGGCCGCGGTATTGAGGGTTCGTTACCACGTTTTCAATGAGGCCGTATGTTTTTTGACCTCGGGTCAGGTTGGGAACAAGGGTGAGTGCACAGCTGGATACGAGCCGCCCCTCGACCTCAAGGCCGAAATAGGGAAGGTGGGGATTGGCCAAAATGCTCTGCCAAAGCTCTTGAGTACTAGCGTCTTCAGGATCTTGCACCGGGTCATCCTCGTGCAAAAAGCGATAGAGCCGCAGGAGATCGCCTAAGTCTTCGGTCTGCAGGCGGCGAATGTTCACGCGTGATGATCCTGCGGAAGCCGCTAGCGAATAAAGATCGTCTGGCCGGACCAGCTACGGCCCTTCTTCGCCATGCTCTTCCAGCAGCTCTTGTCATTGAGCGAGACCCAGCGACGTTCTTCGCGGCGGTAGTGCCAGTCTTTCTCAATTTGGTAGAAGATTTGGCGGCCGGGCAGCTCGAGGATGTTGCAGATTTCGTTGTTGTGGTAGTTCTCCTCGTCGTAGTCGGTCAGGAGCGGCTGCGCCATGTTGGAATAGAGTGAGTTCAGCTCGACGAGGAGATCATTCACTTCCGTTTCCAGCGGCTTCACGTTCAGGCCCAAGCGCTTGGCCTCGTGTTGCGTGATCGGGTAGCTGTGCGAGGGATAGGTGCTGTTCAGCTCCTTGCTAATCCGGTTGGCCTTACGGCTGTCGCGCAGGTGGTAGTTCAGCAACTCCTTGCAGATGCGGATGGAAAGCGAGCTGCTGCGGTCGAGCGCGCCGATGACCAGCGGGTGGAGGTACTTGTAGAGTTCCGGATACGGGTTGTCCTGCTTCTTCTCCACGTGCCAGAGCTTGAGAATGCGCATCACCTCATCCTGACTGACGGAAACTAGATCGTTGCCGGAGTCGAGCGGCGAAAGCTGATGTTTAAAGGAGGTGTCCACCGCGGTCAGGTAAGAGGTCGGTCCCATGTGGATCTCGTTCGCGCCGAGGGCGATCATGGTCGCCGCGCTGGCGCACTCAAACGGGGCGTACAGTGTCAGGTGTTTGAAGCGATCGCGCAGGAGGTGGATCATGCGCAAGGCGGCTTCGGGATTGCCGCCGTCACTCTTGACGAAAAGGCCAAGCTTGCTGCCGCGGTCGACGCCTTCGAGCAAGCGGTTCATCGCCATGACGTCGTTCTGGCAAATGGAGCCACCAGTGGAGGTCCAGTAGGCGATAAAGGGAATGCCGACTGCTTTTTCCAACTTCTTGAAAACCGCTTGGGTCTCATTGGTCAAAACCGGGGAGGCCTTGGGCTTGCGGGGGGCGGTGGTGCGCTCCGCGTTGGACGCGGCGCGGCGTGAAGTCTTAACACGTGCTTTCATGGACAACTAGTTCACTCAGAGTGCCAGAACACCTAGGCCCTGACAAGCATTGCCAAATTCGGAATCCCACGCTAACACGACACATGGCTTTTATCCGTCTGACCTTTTCGCTCCTCGCCGCTGGCCTCTTGCTGACGCTGGCTGGTTGTGGTGCCAGCAAACCGACTGACCCGAACGATCCGGCCTTTGTCGTGGTGGAGGCGGAGGGCGCAACCGTGACCCGTGAGGAACTGAACCGCCAACTGGATCAGGTTTTCCACGCCGAGGGACTGCGCCGCGATATGTACCCGCCAGAACGGCTCAAACCCTTTGAAGCCAATTTCGCCAAGCGGCTGATCCGCGCCAAGCTGGTTTTGAACGAGCAGGGTGACCTCGACCTCAGTGGCTTGGACGAAGAACTGGCCCAGAGCATGCAGACCATTCGCTCCAACTTCGTTAACGAGCTGATGTTCGAACAGCATCTGGCCCGCGCCGGTTGGGAAAACGTCGAGGAGTTTCAAGACAGCCTCAAGCGCGACCTCATTATGAACCGAATCCTGAATGCCAAGGTGGGCGAGGTGCCGGATCCGACGGAAGAGCAGATTATTTCGGCCTACGAGGACATTTTGCCCTCCTTGCCCGAGCGCGAAGGCCAGGTTCGGGCCAGCCACATCCTCGTGCGGGTTTACCCGGATGACGACAAGAAGACCAAGAAAGAGAAGCGCCAGAAGATCAACACCGCCCGCCAGAAAGTCCAAAGCGGCGAAGACTTTGGCACCGTGGCCAAAGAGATGTCGGACGACGCCTACTCGGCGCCTAAGGGGGGCGACTTGATGTACTTCCCGAAGGGACAGTGGGACGAGAATTTCGACAAGGTCGCCTTCAACACCAAAGTGGGGACGGTTTCCAAAGTCTTCGAGACGCCGCACGGTTTTCACATCGTGAAGGTCACCGATAAACGCGAGCCGGGTACCATGACGCTGGCCGAGCTTCGCCCCCAGTTGGTGGACTACCTCCGGGAGTTGGAGAAAGCCAAGCGCAAGATGGACTACGTCGACGACTTGGTCGATGCCGCCGAAGTGGAGTACTTCATTGATGTTTCTCCCGAACTGAACGGCCCGCCGGCTTCTGACCCGACCGGCGCGGGTGGTAGCGTGGCTCCGACGGAGCCCAACACGAATCTCCTCCCCAACATGGGCCCGGGACCGGTGCAGTTGACGCCGGAGATGGAAGCCGAGATCAAGAAGGAAGAGGCGGAAAAGAAGTAAGCGTAAGGGGCATCGACCCCAGCCTCTAGCCTTCGGCCGGCGGGAAGACTTCCTCGTTGGCTCCGCGGATCGGGCCATAGAAGGTCACGAGGTTTTTCTCGAAGTCGAAGAACAACGTGCGATGGCCCTCCAGATTCTTCAGGAGGTATTCGGGGTCGAGCTTGTCGAACGGCTTGCTTAAGGCGGAAGCAATCTTCTTCGCCAGGTCAACGTCTCCTTGCTCAAACATTTCCACCAGCGGAAGGGGAAGCGGCTTATTGCCCAGTTCGATCCACTCGGCATCACCTTGCTCGGAGCAGTCGAGAGCAAAGTCGCGGATCGCACCAATCAGGCGGACGCGGTTGAGCTGGTAGAATTCGCGCGGCGCGTCAATCAAGGTGCCGTATTCTTTGCGCTTGGAACGCAACTTCTTGAGGCGCTTGTCGCGGAAGCCTTTGCCCATAAAGCCGAGGGCCCAGCGTCCGCTTTCGACCTGCTCAATTTCTCGCTCGACGTCGAGGAACTCCTGGACGCGCTGCACGCCATTGACGAGTGTTTCCATCGAAGCGTCTTCGATGCCCTGTTTAAAGTTCTCTGCTTCTTCCGGTTGGCCAAGACGTTGGGCCAGGCGTTCCGGCTCATTGGCCAGGGCCAGCATTTCTTTAACTTTGCCGACAGCCAGGCGGGGATCGAAAGTGGCGCAGAGTACGTACACGGTGTTTAATTATGTTGCAGAAGCCATGCCAGGTGTAAAGCCCCCGCGAGAAGCCATGGGCTAGAGTTCGTCGGGCTTTTCCGGCGGGCGGCTTTCCCGGGCAATGGAGAGTTCAGGCAGCTCCCGGCAGCCCTCCTGGAAGAAATCGACAAACTCTTCCCATTCCACCTCGGGGTTGGCTCGGGCCTCCCAAAGCTTGAGGGTGGAGGGATGCTTAGACCAGGCGATCTGTTCCATCCAACAGTCACCGGAGAAGCCGATGCCGAGTTCCTGGACGAGGTGCTTGATGCAGACGATGCCGTCGGGCAAAAGGCTGACATGGCGCGGTTTGCCGGTCAGCGCGGAGAGGCCCGGGATGCGGCCACTTAAGCTACGCCTTTCCTCTTCGTCTTCGGGCAAGCCAACCTGGGCCAGGACCTCGACAAAGCTGCGGTTCACCTTGTTGGTTTTGAGCCAGCCCAGCAGCACTTCCTGGTGGGTCAGGCCAAAGCAATCCAGCTCAATTTCCTGCAGGGGTTTATCGGTCTCAATCGCTTCGTAGAGAGCACCGATGTACTGGTTCGGGAAGAGTTCCGACATCAGAATTTTACCCGTGTCGTGGATCAACGCCGCGGCGAATTCCCAACCGCTGGTCGGCAGCTCCAACATATCGTAGAGCATCTCCAGCAGGAGCCCGCAGGTGAGTTGGTGTTGCCAGAGACCAGACCAATCGAGCGGGCGTTTCCCGTGCCAAGGTTGCTGATTGAGCATCAGCGCGGTCAGCGCCAAGTTGTTGGCACGGGTGAGGCCGACCAGCTCGACTTTCTCCGGCAGGTCGTCGGCTGGCTCGTCGGAAAATTTTCCCATAAAGCTGACTAACTCATCCAGCGTTGCTCCAAAGGTGGGCAACTGCTCCGTGGCATGCATGAGCTCTCGGAGTTCACCCTCCTTGTTTTGGATCAGATCACCTAACGGAATAAGAATTTCGTTCAGCGCGAGGATCTTGTTGCGGCGGATGAGGTGCTCCTCCGATTCCTCCATCGTGTAGGTTTTGCGGACGGAGAAACGTTCCCGGCTTTGCCCCTGCAACGAGGTAGGCAGGATACCGTAGAGATTATCGATGGTGCGGTTATCACGCGGGACTTCCCGGACGCGGGACGACGTTGGGGCCAGTGGGCCGGTGTTGCCGTGGCGGAAAGTGTTGACGTTGTCGAGGGCCTCGCGCAACTCGTCGTAGGTCTGGAAGCGATCCTCCGGCTGCTTTTCCATGAGCTTCCAGATCAAGGAAGTCCAACCGGTGGTAAGCCCGAGCTTCTCGGCTTTCTCTTGTGGGAAGGGCTCCATCACGTGCGCCCGGCAGAGCGCTTCGACCGTCTCATGCTCATAGGGAGGGCGGCCCGTCATCAGGTGGAAAAGCGTGGCGCCGAGGCAATAGAGATCGGTGCGCAGATCGGCGGGGTTTTGCAGAATGTGCTCGGGTGAGGCGTAAGACGGCGTGCCGAGGAGTTCGCGCTCCTCGTTTTCGAGCATGTGCTTCTGGCGCTGGGCCACGCCGAAGTCGGTCAG
>CAWUJC010000178.1:0-5816 GCA_963922355.1 uncultured bacterium
CTGGTGAGTACTTGTTCGCCCAACGGAGTCGTGCTGGAGATTTCCTTGAAGTCCGCCGGCAACGCCTTGGGATCCACGTAAGCCCAGGGGCCTGCGTCCAAGTTCTTCGTGCTAAACCAGCGACCGGAAAGCAGCACATACACGGTGCCGGCTTCTTGCAACACAGGTTGGTCGATGTTGGCGGCAAACTGAATCTGCGTCGTCTCAATCGGGCTCCACTTGGGCGCGCCATCGAAGGCCAGCAAGGTGGCTTCCTTGGTGCTGACAAAGACCGGAGGCACTGGATCACCCGACTTCAGCTTCACGTTCTTTAACGCCTGACCAACGGTGGAATCGGCCGGTGCTTTCTCCAAACCTGCCGGTTGCTTGGCCGCCACCCACGGGCCTTTCATCAGGTCCGGAGAACTGAGCCACTGGGAATCGGTGAGGAGGTAATAGGTGCTCGCTTTCGGATCGAAGACGATGACCCACTCGCTGTTCAGCACATACTGATAAGGCGTTCCGTCCAGATCGCGCAACTGGGGCTTGCCGCCAATGAGAACGAGGAGCGCCCCTTTATTGTCGCTGGTAAAGATCGTGGGGGGCGGCCCTTCGGCGACCACCTTTTGCTCGTGCTCCAGGTCCTGCGTGCGGGCCAGGTTGGCCGTCAGCTGGTCGAGCGAGACGACCATCTTCTCCGGCAGGGTCCGGGTTTTCATGATCTTCAAGACTTCGGGCGTCACACTCGGGAATTTGGCTTCGGTCACCTTGATGTTCGTGAGAGTGACTTCCCGTTTGGCCATGTCGGCCGAGGTGGTCGCCGACATAAAGAGCGAACCAAAGGCCGGTTTCTCCAGATCCTTGCCGGTAATCTGCACCGCGGTTCGGGCGGTGAGCTTGCTGTCCTTCCAGCTATCGACCTGGGGCTGATACACGGTGAAGGTGTAGCCATCTTGGGTAAACTCACGCGGCCACTGGACCGAACCTGGCATCGGCTTTTCGCCCTCCTTGGCTTGACCGGCCATGTACTTAACCGGCGAGAATATAATGCCCGCCCAGAGTGACGTCGGGAGGGGAGTGGAGAGGACCATGGCGACTAAGCCCACAGCCAGGACAGAAGCGGCAGAGAAACGCGATGAGTGCATACCTTCACGCTACGCCTCGATGGCGGGCTGGCAACCGGCAATCCTGTGATTCTGTTGATGTAACGCGCCCGTCACCAAAGGTCAGCCTTGTGGTTACTCGCCCGCCAGATAGGCTGAAGTCCATGATCTCGCGCTTGGCTTTTCTTTTCCTCAGTACCCTTCTGTTCCACCTCTACCCATCCACTGCCCCTGCCATGGAACCTACCCCCGCCGCTAACTCCCAACCCAAACTCGTTGTCCTCTCCCCCGTTCTCCAGTGCAAAGACATCAAAGAAACCGTCGCTTTTTACCAAAAGCTGGGCTTTAAGATCGGCTTCCAGGATGCAGAGAAGGACTACAAATACGTCGGGCTGACGCGCGGGGGCATCGAACTCCACCTCCAACAGCCCGACCCGGAGTACATCGAGGACAACACCGCCCAGCAACCCGGCCTGCGCATCCGCGTGGAAAACATCGAGCCGCTCTACGAGGAATTCAAAGCCAAGGGCGTGAAGATGAACGAGCTGAAGCAACAGCCCTGGGGCACCTACGAATTCGGCCTCTACGACCCCAACGGGGCCGCCATCCATTTCTACGAAGACCGCTAGGTGCTTTCGCTCACCTCAATGGGTCGAAACATGAGCCGAGCAGAATGGCGCACGATCTTGATCGGCTGGCTTCTCTTTTGGACGCTGATGCTCTACGCCGTACCGTTTCCAGAGTATGAACCCTTTGGAGCATTTTATGGAAGAAGTCTCACTTCATTTTGGGATGACTGGATTGCAGATTTTACAGTTTACAAAGATCTTATAGGCCAATATTGGTCTAGGCTTGGTTTCACCCTAGTAAGAACTTTGTTAGCGCTGGCCATGTGGCTTCTAGGATTCATGACTGCAGCGTGGCCACTATGGTACTTGCTACCGCGTCTTTACCGTATTTACTGCTGGAACTTTATTGGCATGTTCAGTCTGATTGTTTTTTCAGTCATGATCTGGAGTGCGTTTGATAGCTATCCTACTTGGTACTCTCAAGACTGGATGGAATGGCAGTTCATAGTATTTGGCTACGTGATCGTCATATATTTCCTCGTCACCTCTCTCTGCTTTGGCCACCTGGGCTCCATTCTCTTCGCGAAAGAAAGAAAACGCCCAGCCTCAACCGAAGCCTAACGATCTGGGCTGTACAGCGGCGGGGCCGGAGGTCAACGTGGAGTCAGGATGGATGACAAACCTGGAGACTCCCCCGTGGCGGTACCGTCCGTCTGGTGCAACCGGGTCTTCACCTCCCTCTTTGTCGCGCAGGCGGCAAGCCTGACCGGCAGCGGGATCAGCGCGATTGCCCTCGGTCTGCTGGCCTACCAACTCGTCGGCGCGTCGGTCTCCGAAGTGGTCGGCGTGGTGCTGACCATCCGTATCCTGGCCCGCGTTCTCCTTGCCCCCTGGGCGGGTCAAGTCGCGCGGGCGCTGGGCACCAAACCGGCCATGATGATCGGAGATGGCTTGAGCGCCCTCGCCGTCTTCGGCTTTTTCTTCGTCACGGATGTCTGGCAAATCTACGCGCTGGCCGTTCTGCTCAACGTCGCCAACGCCACCTTCACGCCCCTCTATAAAGCAACCATTCCGCGGATCGTTACCCGTGAGCAATACCCCAAGGCGCTGGCCTACAGCTCGATGGCCTATCAGATCGCCAATATCGGCGGCCCAGCCATCTCCGGCCTGCTCGTCGCGGCGATTGGCGTGCGCGGCAACTTCCTCCTGGATGCGGCGACCTTCCTTCTGAGCATGGCCATCGTCTGGTGGGCGCCGCGGAAGTATTTCCAAACTCGGGCCGAGCACCTGGCCGAAGACGCTGCGGCCGAAGCCAAAGGCCAAAAACCCAGCGCCCTGCGCGGCATCATCGCCGTCTTTAAACGCAAGATGTTACGCGAGGCCTTTTTGCTGGAATGGCATTCCGGGATCAGCGGCGGGCTTATCCTCGTCGCCACGGTCGATTACGTGAAGACCACCCTCCATGGCACGGACGAGCAGTACGCCTGGGTGATGGCCATCTACGGCGGCGGCGCGCTGATCGGTGCCTGGCTCTATAGCTTGGCGGGTGAGCGCGTGCACCAAGTCGTCATCTGGCTGACGCCTTGGGTCCTGACGGCCGTGCTCCTCGTCGTGCCGATCGAGCAGAGCTACGTCTTACTCATCATCGGTTGGGCGATTGCCGGAGCCGGGGGCGTGGTGGTCAACGTCCGCGCCAACCAGTACCTGGCGGAAAACACAGAGACCGCCGAACGCGAAGCCGTCTACGCCGCGCAGTTCTCGCTCAGCCACGTGATCTGGCTCGGCACCTACCCGCTCGCCGGTTACGCCACGACGTGGCTAGGTTTCGCCGGGGCTTGCTGGCTCTTCGCCGGCCTGAACTTTGCCCTCCAAGCTATCCGCTGGACGTTACACCGGCGGGAAGACAAACCTTAAAGGACAACCGACGATAGGAGAGAAGCTTTTCGCTCACCAAAAAACTGAATCCAACAGCGCGTTAGTTGGGTGCAGCGTCACGCTGCCTTGACATCAAGATAAACTGGTGTTCCTTACCCTCATGACAACTGACACCTCTTCTGCATCCAACTGGTCCGATAAAATGGAACAATTCTTCCGCGAGGAAGCGAACTGGGGCGGCGCCACCTGGGGCATCCTCCTCCTGCGCCTTTGGCTTGGCACCACCATGTTCTTTGCTGGCTTGGGCAAGTTCACCAGCCCCAAGGACGAGCCCTGGGCGCTCGGCTTCGAGTACTGGCAGGCCCGGGCCGAAGGCCTGATGGGTGCCTTCGCCAACACGCCGCTGCCCAACTTCATGCTCGTGCCCTACACCTACGGCATCAGCATCGTCGAGATCATCATCGGCGTTTTCCTCGTCCTCGGGATCAAAACCAAGTGGACCCTCGCCTTCACCGGCTTGGTCTTCATCTCCCTCGGCATCGGCCTGCGCCTGATCGAGAATCACGCGGGCGCGGCCAACATCGGCATCTACCTGACCGTGACCGCGCTTGCCCTCATCCTGGTCCGCGCCAACAAGCTCGAACTGGTGAAGTAAGCCAAATCCAGTTTAGAATTCTCAGCAAATGTCACGGGCGCTTACACTGCGCCCGTGACGCTGATGGACACCCGCTTCAAGTAGTTTTCATCGAAGGAGGGTAGGGCGGGCAAAATTGGGTCCAGGCTCAGCCTGGCCTAGCCCGCCTTCTTCCCGGCATGGTTACGTAGAAAACGACACTCTGGGATGCCGACGGATAGGTCCTGAGCACCCTACTTACGTTAAGCGATTCCCAAATCGATGGTGGGATCAAAATTCTGATTCCAACGAAATTGGATATCCGGCTCGTCGCGGCGCTCCAAGATCCCTGTCGCCGCCATGTCGTCTAAGATCTGCATGAGCCGATTACCCGTGAGATTATCCGACCAATAAATTCCCTTATTTTTGGAATAGGAGTCTTTCGAGTAGAGCCCCAAACTTACCGCCAAGGCATGTTCGGCGACATCCCAGTCTGTCCAATTCTGCAATTGATCCCGTAAAGTGGTGACCTGCATTCCTACCCCTTCAGGTCGGCGAGCTTGGCGCGGCACTCGGCTTCCGGGTCCTCGTGGTGTTGCTCCACCGCGAGGGCCAAAGACTTTTCGTAACGGGCAATCGCCTCGTCTTTGGCGCCGCGCTGGAGCGCGCATTCGGCCAGCAGCATGGTGACGACCATCCAGTCGTCGCGCGTGGCGAGGGCGGCGTGCAGGTGCTCCTCGGCTTCGACGTATTCCTTCTCGTCGTACAGCGCCTTGCCCAGGCTAAAGCGGAGCAGGCCGTTGTCCGGCTTGTCCGCCACCATGGCGCGGTACTTCTCAATCAACTCGTTTGCCATGGAGTAACTCACGCAGAGTTCGCTAAGTTCGCCAAGTTCTTTTCGACGAAATTTCCAAATGAACGAAATTGGCCCTGGGAGCCACGGAATTCATTTGGTCAATTCCGTTAATTCCGTCCAGAATCTTCTCGTCATATGTCTACCTACGATGTCGTCGTCATTGGGGCCGGTCACAACGGCCTGACCACTGCTTGCTACCTGGCCAAGGCCGGGGCCAAGGTTCTCGTGCTCGAGCGCCGTCACATCGTGGGTGGCGCGGTCTGCACGCAGGAGGACCTGGTACCGGGCTACAAGTTCGACGTCGGCAGCAGCGCGCACATCATGATCCACCTCACCCCCGTGTTGGAGGACCTGGAGCTGCACCGCTTCGGCCTCGAGTACATCGAGATGGACCCCTGGGGCTGGTACCCGATCCCCGGCAGCGATCAGGGCATCGGCTTCTACCGCGATGTGGAAAAAACCTGCGCCAGCATCGCCCAAGTCAGCGAACACGACGCCGAGGCTTACCGCAACTTTGTCCGCCACTGGGGCGAACTCAACGACGGCATCTTCGAGACCTTCCTCCAGCCGCCGTCGCCGGGCCGCCTCTTCTGGACCATCTTCAAACGCAACCTGCGCAACTGGCGCTCGCGCAAACTCTGGAGCAACCTCGACACCACGCGGCAGCTCATGGCGCCCTACGGCCAGGTTACCGAAGAACTTTTTAAAAACGAACACGTCCGCACCGCGCTCCTTTGGCTCGCCGCCCAAAGCGGTCCCGCGCCGAGCGAGGTGGCCAGCGGCGACATGCTGGGCTGGAACGCGATGATCCACCAGTCCGG
>CAWUJC010000179.1:0-5797 GCA_963922355.1 uncultured bacterium
TGCATATCTCCCAGCCGGAGCAGCTCCACGGTACTCCGGAAGAACTCCTCCACCCCTGCACCTTGTCCTGGTTTCACTTGGATCCAGGCCCGTTTTCGGACCCCGCATGGCGGCGTCTCTTGGCCGGACTTCCGCTCTTTCTCCCACGGGGCGCTCAGGAGCTGATGCCGACGTGGGAGCGCCTCTTGCAAGAGTGCCGACAACCCCGGCGCGATTCGCGGTTGGCGGTCGAGGCCGCCTTGTTTTCGTTTTTGGTTGCGTTGGGACGACTCGCGCGGGCGGAGGGGAACGCCCCCACGTTGCCTCAAACTTTAAACCGGGCACTGCAGTGGCTGGATTCGTGCCAGGCGGAAGAAGAACTCTCGGTCCAGGCGTGGGCGGATGGCGTGGGCTTGCACCGGGCGCATTTGCATGAACTCTGCGCAAAGCACCTAGGCGTGTTCCCCCAGCGCTATCTGATGGAACGGCGGCTCCGGCGGGCGGCGGATCGCCTGACCGAAAAATCAGCATCTATCACCGACATTGCCTACGAGTTTGCTTTCTCTTCCACCCAGCATTTTGCCACTGCCTTCAAGGCGCGCTACGGCTGCAGCCCGAGTGCCTTTCGCCGGCAGAAGCTCCTCTCTGGGGCTTAAGAGGCAGGGGGGTGGCCTCGCCTTGACCAGAGCGGTCGATTTGCATTTTTCAGATAGGCGCTTATCCTCGTTGTTCTTATGACGCAATCCCAAGACCTCAATTGGAAAGACGACTTTCGCAAAGTCTACGATATGGCCGTGGCCAAGTACCAAGCTGGCAAGCGCGGCGCAGATGCCTTGTTTACCGATGACCAAAAGAAGGTGCTCGACTGCATTGGCTACACCACCCAGGAGATGTACGATTTCGCCGAAGACGCCGTGAACTACGGCGAGCCCGACTACGAAACCGCGGTCGCGATTGCCGAAGTTCGTCGCGAGTACTTCTTGCAGGTGCAAGAAGGTCGTCGCTCCAATAAAGAAGTGCCGTCTTCCGACCTCCCGGCCAAAACGGAAGCGCTGGAAGGCATCGTCTGGCTGCCACGCCTCGTCCCGAAGGCGATGGCCAAGCTCAAGGGGGAGATGAATCCAGACTTGATGTACGGCTGCGGCGGCGATCGGAACTTCTTTAAGACCCACCAGATCGACCCGGCAGCCTTCCTGCGCCAAGCCTGGGAGTGCGACGGCGATCCGCAAGCCCTCCTGGCTTATGTCCAGGAGCACAGTGTCGCGGTGGCGAAGTAGCCTACCGCCTGGCCGACTTCATGGCCTGGTCGATTTCCTTCTTCTGGGCCTTTTCCTTGAGTGTCTCGCGCTTGTCGCGCTGGCTCTTACCCACGCCGATGCCGATCAGCAGCTTCAGCTTGTTGTTCTTCCAATACATCTTGAGCGGCACCAGGGTGCGGCCCTTGATCGAAGCTGTGCCGAAGAGTTTACGAATCTCGCTTTTGTGGAGCAGTAGGCGGCGGTTGGCCTTGGGATCATGATTGTTCAGATTCCCCTGGGCGTAGGGCTGGATATCGAAATTGTGGATGTAAGCCTGCCCGTCGGCGATGCGCACAAAGGAGTCGTTCAAATTCCCCCGGCCACCGCGCAGGGATTTGACTTCCGTACCGCGGAGCACGATTCCGGCCTCGATCGTTTCGAGGATCTGGAAGTTGTGCCGCGCTTTGCGGTTATTGATCAGGTCGCCGCTCATGGGAAGAGTGGGCTATCTCGGTGATAGCCAGGTGCGCGGGCGGCGGGAGTGAAGAACCGGCCACAGGACCGGAGGAAGGGAACGCCGAGAACGAGTTCTAGTTGAGGGCCTTCTCGGCTTCTTCGTCGCTGAGATTTTCGTAGCTCAGCTTGCCGTCGGCCACCTCGTGCAGGGCGATTTCCATAAAGGTCCAGCGAGGGTGCACTTCCACCAGCGGGCGGTAACCTTGGCCGAGCTGCCGTACGCGGCGCGAGACCACGTTCACCAGTGCGTCTGCGTTGGGGATGTTCTTCAGGGCCGCTTGCGCAAGTTCGTGATTCATAGGAAAAGGGGGGAAAGTCGGGATGATTTTTTGCGAGCCGTGCAGCATGGCGTCGGCGGCGGGTGCGCGCAAGCTAAATTTCACACCAAAGTTGGGAAAATTTCCCGGGTGAAAGGTCCTTTGGCGACAAAGGCTGACTTTATGGGCTTGCCGGGCGAGCGACGGGGGCTACAGTCCGCGACATGTCCGGTTTGGCAATTGTTACTGGCGGCTGCGGTTTTCTTGGCAGCCATTTGACCGATGTATTACTGGGCGAGGGCTGGCGCGTGTTGGCGATTGATAACCTCGTCACCGGCAACATGGACAACGTCGCGCACCTGAAGAACGAGCCGCGTTTCGACTTCATGGATCACAACATCTCCGAGCACATCACCGTGGCGGGCGAGGTGGATTACGTCTTCAATTTCGCCTCCCCGGCCAGCCCGATCGATTATTTGGAGCTGCCGATCCAGACCTTAAAGGTGGGCTCGCTCGGCACTCATAACACGTTGGGCCTGGCCAAAGATAAGGGGGCCAAGTACTTCCTCGCTTCGACCAGCGAATGCTACGGCGATCCGCTCGAGCACCCGCAAAAGGAAACCTACTGGGGCCACGTGAACCCAATTGGCCCGCGCGGCTGCTACGACGAGGCCAAGCGCTTTGCCGAGGCCATCACCATGGCCTACCACCGCACTCACAACGTCGACACCCATATCGTCCGCATCTTTAACACCTACGGTCCGCGCATGCGCCTGATGGACGGTCGCGTGGTGCCGGCCTTTATCGGCCAAGCGCTCAAGGGCGACCCCATCACGGTCTTTGGCGACGGCAGCCAGACCCGTAGCTTCTGCTATTGCTCGGACCTCATTGCCGGTATCTTTAAGCTTTCCCAAGCGGATTACCACGAGCCCTGCAACATCGGCAACCCGACCGAGCTGACGATCAAGGAATTCGCCGAGCGCATCGTGCGCATCACTGGCGCCAAGAGCGAAATCACCTACAAGCCGCTGCCGAAGGACGATCCCAAACAGCGCCAGCCGGACATCACCCTGGCGAAGAAGCTTCTCGGCTGGGAGCCAGTCGTGCCGCTCGAGGATGGTCTGCAGGAGACCATTGCTTACTTTAAAGACAAGGTTTAAGGCCGCTGTTGGTGAGCGCGGCCGACTCGATTGAGATCGGTCGCCTTTGACCCGTTGCTCACCTGCGCGGAAGGAGTAAGCTACGGGTGTGATGAAGATTCTTCCGTTCTGTCGATTTACCCTCTTGGCTCTGTGCCTCGGTCTAGTCTTGGCGGGGTGTGGAGGCTCTGCGCCTGAGCCCGAGGCGGTGCCCAAACCTCCTTCTCCTCCTTCTGCCGCGTCAACGCCGCAGCAGGAGAAAAAAGATCCGGCCGAGGCGGACGAGCAAGATGCTGCCGCGAGGCAAAACGACCAGCTAGCCAAGGCGACCTTTGCCGGCGGGTGCTTCTGGTGCTTGGAGATTCCGCTTGAGAAACTGGACGGCGTGGAGGCGGTCATCTCTGGCTACACCGGCGGGCCGGAAGTGAACCCCACTTATCAGGACGTGGCAGGCGGGCGGACCGGACATCGCGAGGCCATCCAAGTGCTGTATGATCCAAGCAAGATTTCCTACGAAAAGATCTTGGCCACCTTCTGGCAGCAAATTAATCCAACCGACCCAGGCGGGCAGTTTGTTGATCGGGGCCCGCAATACGCCACGGGTATATTTTACGCCGATGAAGCCCAGAAGCAGGCCGCCGAGCGGAGCAAGCAGCTCATTGCCGATAGCGGCCTCTTCAAGCAACCGATTGTGACGCCGATTGAGCCCGCCGGTCCGTTTTACCCGGCCGAACTTTATCACCAGAATTTCTATCTCAAGGACCCAAGACGCTACTACGGTTATCGCTCCGGTTCCGGTCGCGATACCTTTATCAACCGCACCTGGAAGACCAGGCCGGAGTTGTTTAATGCCTTCACGGCTGCTGCATCCGCAGGTGGGTAAGCTAAATCGCCGTGCAGCCAGAGAGCGAGGGAACTACTTCCCTTGCTTCGCCTCGAACTTCTTCACCTTCGGCGCAATGACCATGGCGCAGTAAGGCTGGCCGGGATTGTTGGCAAAGTAGTCCTGGTGGTAATTCTCGGCCGGGTAGAAGGTTTCGAGCTTCTTGATTTCTGTCACGACCGGGTCGCGGTACACGCCGCTGAACTTCTTGATCGCGGCTTCGGCGGCGGCTTTTTCCTCGTCATTTTGATAGAGGACAATGGAGCGGTATTGCGTACCCACGTCGTTGCCCTGGCGATTGAGGGTGGTGGGATCGTGCGTCTCGAAGAAGATATCGAGCAGCTTCTCATAACTGACCTTGGCCGGATCGTAGGTCACCTCAATCACCTCGGCGTGGCCGGTGTTCCCGCTCACCACTTCTTTGTAGGTGGGATTGGGCTTCTCGCCACCGGCAAACCCGGAATTGGCGCTGGTCACCCCGTCGATGCGGTCGTAAATCGCTTCCGTGCACCAGAAGCAGCCGCCACCAAACACGGCGGTTTTGAGGTTCGCATTCGGTTGGGGGGCTTCTGTCGCGGAGGCAGTCGTCATAGCAGCCAACAATAAGCTAAAAAGAGGGAGTTTCATCTTATAGGTAAGCGTTTTTTCGGGGCTTTTTATTCCCTGTCACGCGATTGTAACAAAGCCGTGACGTAATTGCCTCATTGGGATGGACTTAAGCATTGCGTGTCTCGGCGGATTTGGCATACTCGCAAGCTGGTCATGCCGCGTCGTCGTTCTACATCCACTGCGCCTCGCAACGGCAAAAACGGGGAACCTTCTCCGACGTTACGCCGTCTTTTCCAGGCGCGGAACGAGTGGGACCGCCTGCATCAGCTCACCAACTTGCTGAAAGAGGCGCACCTCGACGTCCCCGAATTCTTCGAGAATCCAGAAATCTGGAGCACCATTTGCCGGGAGCCGGACTGCGAGAAACTTGCCTGGCGTTTGGGCCATGCGATCAGCAGTCGCTCCGGCGGCAAGGTGCCGCCCAGCCTGGCGCCGTACCTGAACCGCCCGGATTACGAGCAGGAAGAAAATCGCCGCCTGCAGCAGGATTTTCAGCACGAGCTTTCCTCTTGGCTGGCGGAGGAGCCGCCGAGCACGCGCTCTCAGGCCAAACGAGAGTTGCGTGTCGTTTGGACGCTGGAACGCGGCGCCGACCCCCTGCAAGCCAACGCGCAGATCGAGCTGCGGGCCAACTCGGCCAAGCTCAAAGAAGGCTCGCGCAACTTCTTCCAAGTTCGTGGCCTGTGCAACGAATTGGGCCACCGGCCCGAGCTTTTCAACAATGAGGACGCCGGGCTGCTTCGCTGGCTGAGCGATCACCTCAACCTCCTTCTGACCGATAAGCACAAGTACGGCAGCCCGTTTTTGCACGATAACCGCTCCCTCCTCGTCTGGCTCCAGCGTTGGGGGCAAACCGGGCGTTGTCGGTTGGCCGAGTCGGACACGCCAATCGAGTACAGCCCGCTCCCGGCGCGTATCGTCCCGGCTTTGTCGACTGAAGCCCACGTGAATGGTAATGGGAATGGGAACGGCCGCGCGCGCCAGAGCAGCAGCAACGGCGCTCACGCCAACGGGAATATCAGTCTGGCCTTTGAAGTTGTCACCCCGGATGGTCAGGCCGTCCCGCTGCAAGACGCGCTTTTGTTCTTGGCCCCCAAGAGCAGTCAGGGCCGTCTGGAACTCGAACTCGTCTGCGTGGGGTCTTCGTTTTACCGGTTGATCGAACGGCCGCCGCGC
>CAWUJC010000180.1:0-5786 GCA_963922355.1 uncultured bacterium
GCTTTTTCTACCAGCAGGGAGGCTTCTGGTTGGTCACACTCACCGCCACGCTGGCCGCTATGCTGGCAGTGGCGCTGCCCGTCCTAGTCGCAACCGCGCGAGGGGCGAGCTTTCCGCTCACCGCACTGCTGGCCATTCTCGCCTCGCCACTCTTTCTGGCAGGGATCGCGGTCCGCCCGCAACTGGTCACGCTTCTTTTCATCCCGCTGACGGTGGGGCTGCTCTGGCAAGCCAACGAGCGCGGCTGGCTGACGCTGAGCGAATTAATCGGCCTCGTCTTCATCGTCCCGCTTTGGGTCAACGCCCACGGCGGCTGGCCGGTGTACTTCACCCTGGTTGGGATTTGGTTTCTCCGGGCGCTCCTTTGGCGGCTCCGGTTGCTGAGTCTCACCCTTGGCCTCACGCTCTTTGTCTCCTTCTCGGCCAGTCTCTTCAACCCGCTGGGTTTCGAAGTTTACTGGAATCTCTTTCACTTCTTCGATCGCCAACCGCTCACCGGTGCCATCAACGAATGGCAGCCGCTTGACCCAGCGACTCACTGGATTTTTCTCCCCTTCCTGCTGCTCTTTGCTCTCGCCGTGGGCAGCCAATGGCGCCTAGCTTGGAAGCACCCGTTGGTCTGGGCGGCGCTGTTTTGGCTTTTGCTGAGCCTGGGCTCAATCCGGCACCTCCACGTCTTTGCCCCCCTCGGTCTGATGGCAACCGCCTGGCTCCTCGCCGGCCCGGAGTCGAAGCTGAACCTCCGCTCGCTCGCCAAGCTCCCCGCCCTGCCCTGGCGAGCCCAAGCCTGGGCGCTTCCCCTGGCCATGTTCTTGACGGTGTTGGCTTTGCCTTGGTTCTGGAGCGGGGTGAAACTCTCGGATGCCTACACCCTCGCCCCAGAGGCGGCTTACCTGCGGGAACATCACCCCAAGGCTAAAGTCTTCAACGCCTACAACCTAGGCGGTGCTTTGGTCTTCCAACTGCGGGGCCAACCCAAAATCTGGATCGACGATCGAGCCGAGACGCTCTTCTCGCGCGACGAGCAGACCATCGCCGTCAGCATCCAGCAGCACCCGCGCCTTGCCCCCAACATGGCCTGGGCCGCAGGTGCCACCGTAGCGATTTTCCCGACCGACAGTCAGGCGGCCGCGGCCTTTGCCGCCGAGCCGGATTGGCAACCCGCTTTTGAGGGCCCCACGGCCACCGTTTTCTCCCTTCAGCCCTAGAGGCTGTCCGAAAATTCCCGCGTGCCCGCGCCAGGAGAATTTTGGCCGCAGGGCTAGGCGTGATGATTGAGCCTATTGAATTCAATAAGTGATTGAGGAGCAACAAAGCTGTGCGGCCGAAAGACACTGGCCTCGAAGAGGTTGCGGCATTTTTGCGTTGTGGCGGTGTCATTCGTCAGTCACAGGTATAGATGATACCTGCTCCTTCCTCTCTTCTAACCACAACGCAAAAACTCTCGCAACGCGGGCCGCGTGGGAGTTTTCGGACAGCCTCGAGGGAAAACAGCGCCAACTAAAAAGCTGAGAAAATGCCCGTTTCACCCCCTTGACTTCTCTTGGGGTCCCCTCTAGTGTGAAGGGCTTGTTTCTCCAGCCCACGTCTGGAGACCAATGCCGAACGAAGCACCCTCCGTATGCCCACGACTACCTCCCGCTCCAAGACTGCCAAGCGCCCCGCCGCGAAGGCCAAATCTAGCAAAACCGCCGCCAAGAACGTGACGAAGAAGGTCACCAAGAGCAAGGCGAAGACCCCTACGGCCAAGACGAGCGCCCCCAAGAAGGCCGCTCCCGCCAAAGCTAAGACCGCCAAAACGGTGAAGTCCAAGGCTCCGGTGAAGAAAGCCGCCCCGAAGAAGGCGGCGGCTCCAGCAAAAAAAGCTCCCGCCAAGACTTCGGCAAAATCCTCGGCCAAGTCCGTCTCTACCAAGAAGACGAACAAGACTAAGCAGGAGGAGATGAAAGAAACCACCCCAGTCAAGGAAGTGGAAGTCGTGCAAAACGGTGTGGAGGCCAACGGCGATTCTGAAGGCCCGTCCATGGCGGCGCTCTCGGAGAACCCGGAACGCATGGAGCGCGTGCGCGAGCTGATCAAGCTGGCCCGCGAGCAGGAATACCTGACTTTTGACGACCTGAACGAGAATCTAGGCGAGGACGCCAACAGTCCGGAGACGATCGAACAGGTCATTACCTTCCTCAAAGGCCTGGAAATCCAGGTCATCGATTCTTCCGACGTCGACCGCATCCAGGACAAGAAGAAGTCCGACGACGAAATCGCCGAGCAGGAGAAGCCCGACAGCAAGCTCGACATTCTGGACGACCCCGTCCGCATGTACCTCAAGCAGATGGGCCAAGTCCCGCTCCTGACCCGCGAGCAAGAGGTCGAAATTTCCAAGCGCATTGAAGACGCTGAAAACATGGTCCAGAAGTACCTAAATCGCTTCGGCTTCACCGCCCGCGAGTACCTCAACCTTGCCCGTAAGCTGGAGCAGGGTCGCGAGCGCTTCGACCGCGTCATCCAGGACAAGAAGATCGACAGCCGCGACAAGTACATGAACGCCCTCAAGGGCCTCGTGCGCTCCGTGGAGAACGCCAACGGCAAGGCCGACGCCGCCTACGCCTCGCTGCGCGAATCCGGCAACGTGAAGGAAGCCTCCGCCAAGGAGATGAAGACCTTCCTCAAAGCCGACGCCCAGTTGCAGAAGCTCTTCATCCGCTTCTACTACAAGCAGAAGGTGACGGAAGAATTCGTCAGCGTCTGCGAAATGCATTTCCGCAACCTGAGCGAGACCGAGCGTGAGCACGCCAAGCTGAAGAAGAGCCGCTCCCGCAAGCAGGAGCACCTCATGCGTGTGAGCGACATGGAGCAGCGCCTCGAAGAGTTTGAACTCCTCTTCCGCATGCCGCTGGAAGACTTTAAGGATGATTACCACCAGCTGCGCGAGTGGCTCTCCAAGGCGCTCAAAGCCAAGACCGAAATGGTTGAAGCCAACCTCCGCCTCGTGATCTCCATCGCCAAGAAGTACACCAACCGCGGCCTGTCCTTCCTCGATCTGATCCAGGAAGGCAACATGGGCCTGATGAAGGCGGTGGAAAAGTTCGAGTACCGCCGCGGCTACAAGTTCAGCACCTACGCCACCTGGTGGATTCGCCAGGCCATCACGCGCTCAATTGCCGACCAAGCTCGCACCATCCGCATCCCGGTGCACATGATCGAGACGATCAACAAGCTGATGCGCATCCAGAAACAGCTCGTCCAGGAATTCGGTCGTGAGCCGACGCCGGAAGAAGTGGCCGAGGAAAGCTGCCTACCGGTCGAACGCGTCCGCGCCGTGCTGAAGATGGCGCAGCAGCCGATCAGCCTCCAGGCTCAGGTTGGCGACAGCGACGACACCACCTTCGGCGACTTCATTGAGGACAAGAGCGCGGAAAATCCGAGCGAAATGACCGCCTACGCCCTCCTGAAGGAAAAGATCAAGGACGTGCTCGACACCCTGACCGAACGCGAACGCGCCGTGCTTGAGCAGCGCTTCGGCCTGGTCGACGGCTACAGCCGCACGCTGGAAGAAGTCGGCCGCCAGTTCAAGGTCACGCGCGAACGTATCCGTCAGATCGAAGCCAAGGCGCTCCGCAAGATGCGCCACCCGACGCGTATCCGCCACCTGCACGGCTTCCTCGAAGCTGATGCCGACGCGCAGGCGTAAGCAGCGACCTGTTTCGCTAGTCCCCTCTGCCTTCTCATGCTACGTTTCTCGCATGGGAAGGCTGTTTCTACCCTGCCTCATTGTATGCTTAGCCTCTGCATTCCTGCATCAGGCAGAGGCAGGAATTCGCCCGGTAAGTCTCACCGAGTATAGAGAGCTAAGTAAAAAAGCGAAGGCAGGGGACGCCGATGCCGCTTACCGACTCAGCATCTATGGCCGTTACCCTAAAGAGAATGATCAATGGTTAGAATTAGCCGCCAAGCTTGGACACGCCGCAGCACAACGCTGGTTGGCTTACGAAATTAAACAAAATTACCACGACGGGTATGCAGAATTTGGGGAAACTCGCCAGGAAGCCGTTTTGACCTTGCTGACAAAAAGCGCTGTCAACGACTATGATGCAGCAAATAACTTGGCCGATGCCTACCGCGAGGGCTACTTCGGAGAAAACGACAAAGATGTGAAAGCCCTGGCGGCTTACAGACATGCCGCTTCACTCTACAGTAAGTCGAGCTGGCAACCCTTAGCCGAAATGCTCTATCGCGGCGAAGGCACAGAGCCAAATACCGCACAAGCCTACTACTACATCTGTCTTGCTACCCATTGTATCCATTATCGCTCAGTTACGGGGAAAAAGCTCTGGCAACTACGACTGCAAATTGAGAAAGAGCTATCCCTAGCTGAAATGAAAGAGGTTTGGGAAAATGTGGATCAGTTTTTAGACGGCAAATTGGTGAGAGAAGGAAGTCCAATCCAGACTGCGCCACTAGGCGGTACTACAATACGAGAGAGTGATTTTAAGAAGTATTTAGCTGAGGTTCGGAGCAAAGAGAAAAAACACCGCCACTTTCTAAGCAAAATACAGTAGTGTGTAAATTCATTGGATAACAAATGCCTGACTACCACCTCACCATTCCCTCCCCCTTGAGCCCGTACACCATCACGGGAACAGAAAAAGCGATCACTCGTCTGAAGTTTACGCGCGACGCGGCGCTGAGCACGGAGAAGGAAAGAGAAGCGGCTCCGGCGGTCTTGCGACAGTGTGCGCAGGAGTTGGCGGAGTACTTTGCTGGCGAACGGAAGGCGTTTACGGTTCCGCTCGCGCCCAAAGGCACGGAGTTCCAACAACGCGACTGGGCGGAGCTGCAACGCATCCCTTTTGGCGAGACACGAAGCTACGGCGAGATCGCGATGGCGCTGGGCAATCCGGCGGCTTCTCGGGCGGTGGGGTTGGCGAACAACCGTAACCCCATTTCCATACTCATTCCCTGCCACCGGGTGATCGGCGCAAACGGCTCGCTCACTGGCTACGCTGCGGGCTGTGACATCAAACGCGCCCTGTTAAACCTTGAAGCGGAGGCCGCCGCACCGGAACTCCCCTTTCCCCAAGCCGCTTAGTTTTCGACAGATTTTTCCTTCTTCTCCAAGACTTTCGCCAACCAGTCGGGAATCGGTGATTTTACAAATCTAAGGCTCTTTACATTCCTGTCAGCCGCGGAATCAAATTGCTCCTTGGTAAGTAAAGCCTTGGTCAAATCCGCTCCACTCAAATCTGCTCCACTCAAATCTGCTCCACTCAAATCTGCTCCAGTTAAATCTGCTCCTCTCATTTTAGCCTCAATTAACGTGGCCGACTTTAAATTTGCCCAGCGGAGATCCACTTCATCCAGACCGGCTTCAATTAAACTAGCTTCCGGTAACTTGGCACCACGCATCTTCGCCTTCCAAAAGCTGCTCCGATTAAATTCGCCCTTGCTCAAGTCAGCTCCATCGAGCAAAGCCTGATTAAAGTTCGCTTTGCATGCCCTAGCCTCCCAAAAATTAGCCAACTGCAACTTGGCGTTGGATAATCCCGCTCCATCGAAATTCGCCCCTTTGAAATTCGCCCCACGAAAATCGGCATCATTCAAGTTAGCGTAACGAAAAACAGTTTTCTCACCACTCTCCCAAACACCCGCAAGCGCCAAGGGGGCGCGTGCCCTTTGAAAATTTGCCCCTTCGAGACTAGCGCCTCTAAAATCCGCTTGAATTAGAATCGCGTCTTTCAGTTGAACAAAATCAAGGTGTCTCTCTTTAAAATTCGTGTACGGTAGGCCGT
>CAWUJC010000181.1:0-5776 GCA_963922355.1 uncultured bacterium
CAAAAGCGCTGGGCCAGTACGTCTCAAAAATAGAAGCTGGTCCCCTACCTGCGAAAGACTATGTTCAACATTATGAAACCACGTTTGCTCCTGCCCCTTCTCTTACTGACCATGTGCGCCCACCTCCCTGCCTCCGCCGCCGACGATCTTTCCGCCGGCCTGGTCGGCAAGGTTTGGAAATTGGTGAAATGGCAACAGAAGGACCAACTGGTGACCATCGAACCGGGCGGTCGTGGCGTGACCTTACAATTCACTCCGGACGGCAAGATTTCCGGCTCGGCCTCGATCAATCGTTTCTCCGGCTCCTACAAACTGGAAGGCGAAACCGGGATTTCTTGGGGTGAAGGTATGGCGGTGACCAAGATGGCCGGTCCGGAGCCCTTGATGAAACAAGAGAGCGCTTTCCTGACCGACTTCCCCACCATGACGAAGTATTCTCTGGAAGGCGGCCAGCTCCGCTTGAGCGATGCCGGAGGCGATACGACCATGACCTTTGACGTCATGAAAGGCCCGGGCCTGTAACACCACGATGAAGCTTTTGGTCACGGGCGGCGCCGGGTTTATCGGCAGCCATCTCACCCGCCGTCTTCTGGCTGCCGGGCATGACGTCCTCGTGTTCGATAAGCTCACCTACGCCGGCCCGCGTGCCACCTTGGCCGAGTTTGAGTCGCAGCCCGCTTTTCAGTTTCAACAGGCAGACATTACAGCAGCCGAGGCCGTCCGCCAGGCCCTTGCAAACTTCCAACCAACCGCGGTGTTTCACCTGGCGGCAGAAACCCACGTGGACCGCTCCATTGCCGGGCCAGCGCCTTTCATCCACACCAATGTAGTGGGAACTTATACTCTGCTAAGTGAGTGCCTGACTTACTACCAGACCCTACCTCCATCCGACCAAGCTACGTTCCGTTTTTTGCACGTGTCGACGGATGAAGTCTACGGTTCGCTCGAACCCAGCGCTGCGCCCTTCACCGAATCTTCGCCCTACCATCCCAACTCGCCCTACTCGGCGAGCAAAGCGAGCGCGGACCATCTCGTCCGCGCTTGGCACCACACCTATGGCCTGCCGGTGCTGATCACCAACGGCTCGAACAATTACGGCCCCTACCAACATCCGGAAAAACTTGTCCCGGTGGCGATTCTTGCCGCCTACCACGAGCAACCCATCCCGATTTATGGGGATGGTCAGCAACGTCGCGACTGGATCTACGTGGAAGACCACGCGGCTGCTCTCCAACTCATTCTGGAAAAAGGCCGATCCGGCGAAACGTACCACGTGGGCGGAAACAGCGAGCGGGCCAACCTCACTCTGGTACAGAGGATCTGCCGGATCATGGACGAGCAGCATCCTCGCCTGGGAGGAGGTTCCTACTTGGACCTCATTCAGCACGTCGAGGACCGCCCCGGCCACGACAGCCGGTACGCGATGAATTTCTGTAAGCTTGAGCGCGAACTAGGCTGGGTACCGGAACACGCCCTGGAAGAAGCGCTGAGCCGGACGATTCATTGGTACCTGGACCATCGAGAGTGGTGGCAAGCCCTTCTGCCCACGGAGAATGCCTCGTGAAAGGCATTCTCCTGGCGGGTGGCAGCGGTACACGGCTCTATCCCCTCACGCGGGCGGTGAGCAAACAGCTCTTGCCCGTCTACGATAAACCGTTGGTCTACTACCCTCTCTCCGTCCTGATGCTGGCCGGGATTCGCGACATCCTCATCATCACGACGCCGAGTGATGAAGCGCCTTTTCGCGCGCTCTTGGGTGATGGTTCGCAGCTCGGCTGCCGCTTCGAGTACGCCATTCAACCCGAACCCCAAGGCTTGGCCCAAGCGTTGATCATTGGAGAAGCGTTCATCGGCCATGATCACGTCGCGCTCATCCTCGGCGACAACATTTTCTACGGCGCGGGCCTGGTCGACATCCTCCACGCCAACCGCAACCCCGATGGCGCTCTTATCTTTGCCTATCAGGTCCAAGACCCGGAGCGCTTCGGGGTGGTCGAATTCAATGAGCAAGGCGAGGTTCTCTCACTGGAAGAAAAGCCCGCCCAGCCCAAGTCGCGCTACGCCGTCCCGGGGCTCTACTTTTATGATGCCGAGGCTCCAAAGCTAGCCAAGCAGCTGACGCCCTCGACGCGCGGTGAGTTGGAAATCACCGATCTGCATCGCGCCTACTTGGAACGCGGCAAGCTCCGCGTCCACCGCCTGGGCCGCGGCACCGCTTGGCTCGATACCGGGACCTTTGCCTCGCTTCTCCAAGCCGGGGAATTTGTCCAGGTTATCGAACAACGTCAGGGCTTAAAGATTGGGTGTATCGAAGAGATTGCCTGGCGCTGTGGTTACATCACGGATGAGCAGTTAGAGGCCTTAGCCTGCCAAGCCGCTAAGAGCGGCTACGGAGCCTACCTCGAGCATTTACTCGCAAAATAGAGGTCCCGTTCGGGACTCATTTTTCTGACTGTCGCACTCATTTCGTTGGCTGTCATGAACTTGTAACAATAGAACGATTGGCAAGGATCGAGGTCTTGGTTATTCCGATAGGGGTTGTTGTCGAAGCAACCTACCGATCTTTAACCAGCGGAGAACCATGCCTGAAGAAGCCCAACTCGAACGCCCTGAGCCTCAGTCCCAGCAAGCCGAACCCATCAGCGACGTGTTCGGCCACAGTCACGATGACGTGAAAGGTCGGTCCGTCCAGGACTACATCGACGAGACGCCCTACTGGAAAGACAGCACCAAGCTTCCCGGTGCGCCGATGACGAACATGCAGTGGACGATCTTTGCCCTGGCCTGCTTCGGCAAGTTCTTCGAAGGCATGGTGGTCTTTATGACCGGCGTCGCCTTACCGCTGATGATGAAGGAATTTGGCCTGACGTCCGCCGACAAAGGCTTCATCGCGGCGGCACCGCTCTTTGGCATTTTGATTGGCGCCACCGCTCTCGGCACCTTGGCCGATGTCTACGGCCGCAAGAAGATGTTCATCGTGGAGATGATCATCTTTGCCGCCTTCGTGGTTGGCATCACCTTGGTGGATCAGATTTCTTACCTCACCGGCCTAGAGCCGTTCATTCTCCTGGTCTTCCTTCTCTTTGGCACCGGCATGGCCTTGGGCTGTGATTACCCCACCGCTCACATGGTTATTTCCGAGTGCATCCCCAGCACCGTCCGCGGTCGCATGGTGCTGAGTGCTTTCGGCTTCCAAGCCGTGGGGGCCCTCGCCGGCGTAGCCGTTGGCTTTGGGGTGCTGAGCATGAGCCCAGAATTGGGTGCTTGGCGCTGGATGTACGCGGCCACGCTTATCCCAGCCATCCCGGTCATCATCGGCCGTTTCTACATCACGAAGAGCGCCCACTGGCTCGTTAGCCAAGGTAACTACGAGGAAGCCGAGCGATAGCTGGAACGCCTGCTGAAGCGCTCGCCCGCCTATCCGAAGAAAGTCACCCTGGCCCGCAAGCCGGAAGCCGAGCACCACAAGAAAGAGAAGGGCTTTCTGGCCCTCTTCAAACGCAAGCACCGTGGTCGCACCATTCTGGCCTCGGTTCCCTGGTTCCTCCAGGACTTGGGCACCTACGGCATCGGAATCTTCACGCCCACCATCCTGGCGAGCGTGGTGGGCCATGAAGTGGAGAACGCTCAGACCGTCGCCGAGATCGTCCACAACGACCTCAAGGCCGCTGAGGGCACCGTCTTCATCGATACCCTCCTCATCATCGGGATTGTCTGCGCCGTCTTCCTCGCCGATAAAGTGGGCCGAATGCGCCTGCAGATCTTTGGCTTCTGTGGTTGTGCCGTCGGCCTCTTCATTGCCGCTCTTTCGTTGAATTTCGATCCGGGCAGCACCGTCTCACTGGTCCTCGTCTTTATCGGCTTCATGCTCTTTAGCTTTATGACCAACGTTGGCCCCAACGCCATGACCTACCTCATTGCCGGCGAAGTCTTCCCGACCAAGCTGCGTGGGAAAGGCGCTGGCTTTGCCGCCTCCTTCGCTAAGATCGGCGCGGTCACGACGGCCTTCCTCTTCCCTGTTCTGCTCGACACCATCGGCACCGCCGCTTTGCTCTACTGCTTGGTGGCAACCTCGCTCCTCGGCGCCTTTGTCACGTGGGCCTTTGCCATCGAGACCAAGGGCATGAACCTGGAGAAGCTCGACGCGGACGAACCCAAGCAGCTGGTACCCTAATCCGTTCTCCCGCCCCAAACCAGAGATGCGGACGACAAGGTCCGCACCTTTTTTTGTCGTCATGTGGGCGTGAAGTGCTAGAGCTAAAGCTTCTTCCATGGCAAAAGAAACTCCTGCCCCGTCCGACCGCGTCGCCGCCAAACGCAAAGCTTATTGGCGAGCGAATTTGAAACTCCTCACCGTTCTCCTCGCCATCTGGTTCTTCGTCAGCTTCGGCTGCGGCATCCTCTTCGTCGAGCAACTGGACACGATCCGCATCCCCGGCACCGGCTTTAAGCTCGGCTTCTGGATGGCCCAGCAGGGCTCCATCTACGTCTTCGTCGTCCTCATCTTTGCCTACGTCTACCTGATGAACCGGCTGGACAAGAAGTTCGGCGCGCAGGAAGAATTCACCCATCAAGGAGAGGACATCTGATGTTTGACTGGAGCGTTCAAACCTGGACCTACCTCATCGTAGGTCTCTCCTTCACTCTCTACATCGGGATCGCGATCTGGTCGCGCGTCGCGTCGGCCAAGGAGTTCTACGTCGCGGACGGCAACGTCCACCCCCTGGCTAATGGCATGGCCACCGCGGCCGACTGGATGAGCGCCGCCTCCTTCATCTCCATGGCCGGGATTATCTCCTTCATGGGGCGCGACGGCGGTGTCTACCTCATGGGGTGGACCGGTGGCTACGTCCTGCTGGCCCTTCTACTCGCCCCTTATCTGCGGAAATTCGGCAAATACACCGTGCCCGACTTTGTCGGTGACCGTTACTACTCGTCCACGGCTCGCGTCGTGGCTGTCCTCTGCGCCATCTTTATTTCTTTCACGTACGTAGCTGGGCAAATGCGCGGCGTCGGCATTGTCTTTTCCAACTTCCTCCAAGTCGATATCACCACCGGCGTCCTGATCGGCACACTCATCGTGTTCATGTACGCGGTGATGGGTGGAATGAAAGGCATCACCTACACCCAGGTCGCGCAGTACTGCGTACTTATCTTCGCCTACCTGGTTCCTGCCATTTTCATCTCCATCATGCTGACGAACAACCCGATCCCGCAATTGGGTTTTGGCGGTGAAATGGCGGACGAACCCGGCGTCTACCTCCTCGACAAGATCGACAACTTGAACACCGAGCTTGGCTTTGCCGCCTACACCGAGGGCTCCAAGTCCACCATTGATGTCTTCTTCATCGCCATGGCTCTGATGGTCGGCACGGCGGGGCTCCCCCACATCATCATCCGTTTTTACACAGTGCCAAGTATGAAGGCGGCTCGCATCTCCGCCGGCTGGGCGCTGCTCTTCATCGCCCTGCTCTACACCTGCGCCCCGGCCGTTTCGGCCTTTGCCCGCGCCAATCTCCTCTCCACCGTGGAAGGTAAGTCCTATCAGGAAATGCCCGCCTGGTTCCATACTTGGGAGAACGCCAACCTCATTGGCTGGGTGGACAAAGACAAGGATACCCAGATCGACTATCGGCCCGGTAACGCCTTTGAAAACACAGCCGACTATCCCAAGCCAACCTTCCAGATCGACGAGAGCGGCACCCCCATCCGGGGCGACTTGGGGCAAATCCTGTTGCATAATCCCGCCTCGGACGGCCCCAATGAACTCTACATC
>CAWUJC010000182.1:0-5775 GCA_963922355.1 uncultured bacterium
CCAACTGATGTATCGCCGTAGGTGGTGATGCTGCCGGAATTGTCCACCGTGACGGTGCCGCCCGAACCATCGCCATTTGTGTCCAAGGGGGTGGTGGTGGTGGAAAATGGGTTGAGTAGTTCATTGGCGGCGGCGCTCACCGCCAGCACACCAATGGAAAGCTGGGAGCCGCCCGTTTCGTTGCCGACCTCAATCGAGGTCTGTTCCTGCGTGGTCACAGTGACCGAACCGCCCTGGATAGGAATGCCACTGGAGTCATTAATCGGAGAGACCTCGCTCAGAGCAAAGATACCCACCCCCGTGGTACCGGTATGTGTGATGGAAGCGCCGCCCATGTCGTCGGCGTCTGTGGTCAGCTTGACGGTGACGGCGCCGCCCACGGCGACGGAGTCTCCAGAAACAGCAAATTGGCCACCGGTGGTGTTGGCGAAGATGCCGATCCCCTTATCTGCGGTGACCTCGATGTCACCACCATGGTTGACGTTGACGGCATGGATGCCAGCTTCGTCGCTCAGGTAATTATTCGCGGCTGGCCCTGCGGCGGAGGAAGCGGAGATGCCCGCCGTGATAACTTCGGGAATGTCCTGATGGACGTTGATCGTGGCGTCCTCGGCGGTGGTGACCGTCACCGTGCCGCCAGCTCGGCTGTGGTCGTTACTGGCATCCTGGAGGCCGTAAGAAACGGCGGTGACGCCACTCAGTTGGGCGGTGCGGAAACCGGGAGGCTGCAGAACGACCGGAGGAATGCCAACGTTGACATCACCCGCGCCCACCACGGTGATGTTTTGATTGATGGTAACATCCACTTCTTGACCAACCTGATTGTCCCCGGAAACAAAGGGGTTGGGAGCGCCCAGCGCCAGGATCGCGGCATTTCCCGTCACGGTTGTACTGGTCAGAGCCACGGCGTTGTTCATCGTCAGGGCGTTGTTGCTGACGACTTCCAGCTTTCCCATCTCGTTTTTGAAGGTGAAGAGAGATTCGTAGTTTAAACCCGCATCATGATTGATGTCTTGATTCAGCGTCACAGTAAGACCGATCAAGCTGGCGGACCCGGTGGTCGTGAGTTCAACCCTACCTGGCAAAGCGGGGGAGCTTCCCGATGGCAGGGTCGCCGTGAAGTTGGTGGGGTCTGTCGTTTTATCGGTGGTAAAACCAGATGTGGCGGTCAACGTTTGGCCGTAGCTGGAAGCTAGGTGCACCGAGAACAGGAGAATGCCCACGAAACTTAGCGTCGGCTTTCCTTGAGAAGAGGTGGATCGAGGAGGCGTCGTTGGCATGAAAGAGGAGGAGAGATAGAACGGGAGCGAACCAGTTATTTGCCAACAAACGACGACATCTTTTTGCAGGCGGTTGATTATGCGAAGTCCAGGCTGGCAGCGTCAATGTCTGCGTAAGAATGAAGCTGGAAAAATGCCAGAACGAGGTCTTGGCTCCATCATTTGCCGGAACTTGGGAGATTTAACCTTCGGGAGTATGAATGGTTTATGAAATTGAATCGGGGCGACGCTCGCCCGTAGCCTTGACTCGCCTCAACCCAAGGGCAGCTTCCTATTAGCGTTGGTTGACACGCATGTCAGAGTCCGCCAGCTAAGTTTTAGGATGTGATGACCATGATAAAAGAGATCACCTTAGGCTCCTTAACGGCCCGTTTTCGGATTCACGACGAAAGCAAACTGACCTCGTTCGAATTGCTCCCGACCGCCAAGCTGGGAGACGTGGTGGAGAATCGAGCCACAATTGACGGTGTCGAGCGGGACGTCCTCAATCCTCAATGGCAGAAGGCGGTTGGCGTACAGCCAAACTCTTGTGTGCAGCTCAAACTGCGCGGCGACAACGGACCGGGTGCTTTTGCCGGGGGACGGACCATGCGCACCAGCTCTACTTCCGAGTCGCTGCAATTTGTCGACCAACGGGTCGAGGAAACAGCGACGGGTCAGCGCGTGACGACGGAACTGTTAGCGCCGGCGGCTTCGTTGGAAGCGCGCTTCATTCTGGAATGGACCGAGGGGGCAGACTATGTGACGGCTTGGACGGAAGTGATGAATGCGAGCCAAGAGGACGTCACCCTCGAGATGCTCTCTTCCTTTTGCCTGGATCATATGACGCCGTTCCATCCTGGAGCGGCGCCGGAGCGCCTCTACTTGCATCGTTTTCGCTCCACCTGGGCCTTGGAAGGCCGGCATGAGGCACTTGCCTTGGAAGATTTACACTTGGAGCGTTCGTGGGCAGGCCATGGAATTTTTTCGGAGCGTTTTGGACAAGTAGGCTCGATGCCGGTGCGCGGTTTTTTCCCGACCGTTGCCTTGGAGGACCGGGAAGCCGGTGTGATGTGGGGGGCGCAGTTGGCGGTGCCGGGGTCTTGGCAGATGGAGTGCTACCGCCGGGCGGACAATGTCTCCCTTTCGGGAGGTTTGGCCGACCGCGAGTTCGGGCACTGGTGGAAGAGCTTGGCGCCGAGCGAATCTTTTGCCAGCCCCAAGGCCACATTAACCGCGGTGGTGGGCGACATTGAGACGACGTGCCAAGCAATGCTACAAGCTCAGGAAGCAGCGGCCAACGTCATCGAAGGTGAAAAGGGGTTGCCCATCATTTTCAACGAATGGTGCTCAACTTGGGGAAATCCCAACCACGAGAACGTTCTCAGTACGGTTGAGGAGCTGGCCGACACGCCAACCCGATACTTCGTCATTGATGATGGCTGGGCCGAGCGCCCCGGCGACGGGTTTCAACAGAACGGGGATTGGGTCTTAAACCGAAAGGCTTTTCCGCAAGGGCTTAAGGCCACCTGTCAGGACATGAGGGAAAAGGGAATTGTCCCGGGCATCTGGTTTGAGTTTGAGGTGTGTAACCCTGGCAGCCAAGCCTACGAGCAGACGGAGCATCACCTCACGCGAGACGGCGCCGTCCTGGAGATTGGCCCGCGCCGCTTTTGGGATTTTCGCGACCCGTGGGTCTTCGACTATCTGACGGAAAAAGTGATCCACTTCCTGCGCGAGAACGAATTGGGTTATCTCAAGGTGGACTACAACGAAACGCTGGGAATCGGCTGTGATGAACTTGGCGGGCAAGGCCCGGGTTCACCCGGCGAAGGTCTGCGCCAACACTTGGCGGCCGTCCAGGATTTCTTCCGCAAGATTCGTCAAGAGCTGCCCGAGGTGGCCATTGAGATTTGTTCGTCGGGCGGTCATCGGTTGGAGCCTTCGTTTCTAGAGATCGGGGCACTCGGCTCGTTTTCCGATGCGCACGAGACGGTGGAGATCCCGATCATTGGCGCCAATCTGCATCGCTTGATTCTACCTCGACAAAATCAAGTGTGGGCGGTGCTCCAGGCCACGGATTCGCTGGCCCGGATTCAGTATTCTCTTGCCGCCACCTTCCTCGGGCGGATGTGCATTTCTGGCAATCTGCATGATCTGAAAGCCGAACAATTGGCCCTACTGAAAGAGGCTCAGAATTTCTATGTCGAGACGACGCCGATTTTGGCGGAAGGGAAGAGCCACTTGGTGCGTGAGTTGAGCAAAAGTTGGCGGACTCCTAAGGGGTGGCAGGCCATGATCCGCGAAGGACAAGGTGCGGCAGACGGACAACTTTTGGTCGTGCTCCACACGTTCGCGGCAACTCCGGCGGAGTTTTCGTTTGTTCTTCCTACAGGGGATTGGCAACTGACGCGAAGCTTCCACCTGCCGGACGGACTTGTCTGCGAAGAGCAGCGCGTACTCGTACGGGACTGCCCGGATTTTCATGGAGCGGTGCTCGTTTTTTTGCGTTCATAGAGTTTGAGATTCCAACGAATCACCTCTCTCGAGCTTTTTGTTCCTTTGGGAGATGACGGTTTTGCCTGAGTCCGACTTTGTGTATGGTCGTGGAATCAGGTGCTCCGGTTCGGGCTTTCGAGCTGGCTTCGAGAGTTCAAGCGAACGTACCGAGCCATGACACCGTCCTAAAAGAACTCAGACTTACCTAACTCCGAGCGAACGAACTATGCCAACCAGGGAACTTCTTCTTTCATCCGTACTTGCGTGGGGAGCGCTCAACCAATCAGGAGCCGCAGAGGCCGGGCCGGAAGGGCCACTTGTCGTGAGTGAGCCGATCGAGGGGCTCACCACCGAAGCCTACGCCGAGCAAGCGGCGGAAGAGTGGGACGCCATCACCAACAAAACTGACGGCAAGGAACTGGACTATTTCATCCACACCTACCAGGAATCGGACGAAGCGGTCGACGCCTTCACCATCCGTCTGGAAGTGGTCCGCGGCTCTGGCTCGATCGAGCAGTACAATGAGTTTATCCAGGCGCATGCCCGGCGTATGGCGGCGCAACTCGCGATTGGGGAAGTCTACCAGTTGTACCGCGATCAGGATCGCTTGAGCGGCTACACCGATTTTATTCAACGCTACCCCAACACGCCTGAGGCGGGGGTCGCGCGTTTGCATGCCCAGCAGATTGGCTTCGAGTTCGCGACTTTGCTGAACAAGGAGAAGGCCATGGATGAATACATGCTAGCCTTCCCAGAGGCCCCGCAGGTTTTTGCCGCTTCCGATCTAGCGGGCGAGATGCTCCTCGCTCAGCATCAGGCCGAGTATGCCGAAGTCTCCAAGCGCATGAGCGAAGAAGATCGCGACAAGTGGGTCAATCGCCGCTTGCGGACGATGCGCTTCCAGTACCGCGACCTGTGGACGGCGATTAACGAGGAAGAACCCAGCGAGCAGACTCTCGACTTTTTAGAGAGGGACGTGCTCGGGTACCGCCCGGAAAAAATGACGCCGGCTTTACGGCAAAATTTGGCCGACCGGATGAAGCGCATCTATTACGTGGTGCGTTGGTTCAAGCCCTACCAGACGGCGGAAGCCTCTGACGAAATCGTGGCCGAGGCCCGTCACCAAGAGTTGATCGCCAAGTTGGAGGAAATCCGGCAGACGCTGGAAAAAAACCACCAGGAGCTGATCGCGGAGATCAAGAAAGAGATGGAAGCCACGCGTGGCGTCTTGAAAGAGGGTTTTGATCGTTTGGCCAAGGAGCACCAGTTGGATCGTCAACTGATGGAAGCGGGCTTCACCCAAATGAAGAGCAGCATGGACCAGCTGCACCATGATCTGGGCGCCATCTACGGCGAATTGCGCAGCATGCACGGGACGATGAAGAACATCGATCAGCGCCTGGCTCAGACGAATCAGAGCTTGGCGAAGATCGACCAAAGCCTCGCGCAAGTGCAAAGCAGCATCGTCAACATGCACAACGACATGAACAAGGGCTTCACCGGGGTGCAGAATCGGTTGACCCAAATCAACAGCGACCTCAATCAAGGCTTCGCCAAGCAGCATGCTATCGCCTCCGCGCAATTGGATGTCGCCAACCAAAGTCTAACCGTGCAGAAGCAATCGCTCCAGGCCCAAGCCGCGACGCTTTCGGCGATTAATCACGGTTTCGATAAGCTCGACAACACGATGCAAACCGGGTTCACCCAACTCGAAGAAGCCACCTGGCAATCCGCGACGATGGTGGCGGAAAGCAACCGCGAAATGGTGGCCAACTTGCAGCCGACCCAACAAGAGCAGGAGTCCGGCGGCTTCTTCTCCAAAGCGCTCGGAACCGTGGGCGATTTTGTTCCGGTGGTTGGCCCGCTGGTGGGCGAGGTGGCCGGCACCGTGCTCGACGAAGTGGTGGTGAAGGGGATCAAGGGCGAGAAGATTGATCCTCTGAATGTCGGTAAGCAGGTTTTGGTCGGCGCGGTGGAATCGAAGTTTGGCAAGCGCTTCCCCGGCGCCGCTGGGATG
>CAWUJC010000183.1:0-5774 GCA_963922355.1 uncultured bacterium
GGCGCGGGAATCTGGGTGGTGGGGAATAGCGTGGCCGGCGGCGTAGTCTTTGTAGCTGGCGGCGGCGATGGCCCGGGCGCGCTGTTGCTCGGGCGTGAGGATGTTGGCGACCTCTTCGGTCTCCGCCATGGCTTGCTGGAGCGCAGCGACTTGGGCCTCAAGCTTGGCTTGGGCGATGGTATCGGGGCTGCTGCCGTCGGCTTGCTGGGGGAGGGCGTCGAGCTCGTCTGCCAGGGCGGCGGCTTCGCCGAAATGCGCCAGCGCTTCGTTCCGGAGTTGGGCGAGGTGTTTGGGCTTGGGCGGGGCCGACAAGTTCTTCTGGCTGGCCACGTCTTGGCGAAGGCTGTCGATCTTGGTGCTCAGGGCCTCGAGGCGTTGGTTCCAGGAATGGGAAACGGACGGTGCCGAAGGGGTGACGGTGGCTGGTTTGTTCTCCTTGGGGAAGAAGAAGAGGGCGGCCAGGGCCAGGGCGAGGAGGGTGCTCCAGGCCGCCAGGCGGAACTGGCGGGCGCTGTGTCGTTGCATGGGGTTGTCGTCGCCGGGCATGGAGGGAGTTTCCCAAAGTGATGCGTCCGGACCAAGCTCAAAAGTGGCGAGGGGGCGCTTGGTCAACGGTACACTAGATTTTTTGACCCCAAGGTGCATTCGCGGCTTGCATTATTTTTCAAAAAGAGGAGGTAGGAAGGAGTCATGAAAATTTGCCTGACGGGCGCGAGCGGTAACCTTGGCTCGGCCATCTATCAAGCCCTGCATGATGCCGGGCATCACGTCATTGCCACAGACATGAGCAAGCGCAAAGGCTTTGCCCTGCCGGTGACCGTGACCAATCTCCTCAACCGTGAAGCCGTCTACGATGTGCTGGAAGGCGTCGACACGCTCATCCACGTAGGCAATCACCCCAACGTCTTTCGGGCGGATGCCCAGCGGGTTTACACCGAAAACGTGGCGATGAACATGCACGTTTTCCAGGCGGCGATGGAATCCGGCACCCAGCGCGTCCTGTTCGCCAGCTCCATCCAAACCGTCGCCAGCTTCTATTTGGACCCGAATCCAGACCGCGTGAGCATGCCCTGCCTGCCCGTGCCGCACGAGTGGCCAGCTCAGCCCCAGAATAACTACGGCTTGAGTAAGTCCGCTGGTGAGCAGCAGTTGGATTTCTTTACCCGGGTGCATGGGATGCACGCCGTTTCTCTCCGCTTGCCCGGTCTGATGCCGCGCAAGCGCCGCAGTCCGGTGGATGAGACTTTTCAATACAAGAAGGTGCGCCATCTGGAGGATTTTTTCGGCTTTTTGAGCAACGAGGAAGCAGCCAAGCTCTTTCTGGCTTTGGTTGAGCGAACGCCCTGGGAAGGCCACCGTCGCTTCTTCTGCGGGTTCCGCGAACCTTGGTGCACGGAGTCGATCCCGGAATTGCTCGAGCGCTTCTACCAGGACATTCCCTGGCTCAAACCCAAAGAGGAGATGGACTGCCTCTGGGAGGCGGACGAGTTGAAGGACTTTTGTGGCTGGGAGGCTCACTTCCAGGAAAAGGCCTACTCGACCAAATAAATCGAAACAAATGGCGCCGAAAGGCGTTCTATAATGAGAGGTAAGTTTGCACTCAAAGGCAATCATTGCCATAATAGGGGTTAACGCATGAAAACGCTGATCACCTGGATCGTCATTCTGGCGGTGCTCGGAGGGGGTGGGTACTACGGCTACGAGTACCTGCGCGAGAACGGGCAGCTGGACGAGATTCTCGGCCTTACGGCTGAGGAAGAGCCAGAGGTGCGCACGGTGGAGGTCAAGCGTCGGGACATCGAGCAGACCATCGAGAGTGCCGGTGACATTAACCCGATTAACCAGGTGGAGGTACGCCCGGAGGTCAGCGCCCGAATCAAGAAGCTCCACGTCCGGGCCGGTCAGCGGGTGGAGAAAGGCCAGCTCCTCGTCGAACTGGATGACAAAGACCTGAAGGCCGACAAGGCGGAGGCGGAAACCGAAATCCAGGGGCGCGCGATTCTGAAAGAGAAGGCCCAGCGCAACTACGCCCGCGCCAAGCTGCTCTACCAGCGTAAGCTCATCAGCCGGGAAGAATTTGAGAACATCCGCAGCGACAAGGATAAAGCGGCGAATGACTACGAAATTGCCCTGCGCAAGATAGAGACGATCAAGGAAAAGCTGCGCAAGACGCTCGTTACCTCGCCGATGAACGGCGTCGTGCTCAAGCTCCCGGTGACCGAAGGTCAGGTGGTCGTGAGTGCGGCCAGCGTCAACTCCGGCACCCTCTTGATGGACATCGCCGATCTGAGCCAGATGTTTATCGCGGCTCACATCAACCAGGTGGACGTCACCAAGCTCAAGCCGGGCCACCCGGCGGAAGTCAGCATTAATTCGATCAACGATCTGACCATGAAAGGGAAGATCAGCTTTATCGCGCCGGTCGCGGACGTGAAACGCAACGTCAAGGGCTTCACGGTGGAGGTTGAGGTGCTCGAGCTGGACCCGCGCGTTCGCCCAGGGATGACGGCTGATCTTGTCTTTGAAGTCGATAGCGCCGACGGCGCGTTGACCCTGCCGCTTTCCGCCATCTTTACCGATTCGGAGAACGATACCAAAGTCGTCTACGTGACGGAGAAAGGTAGCCTAGAGCCCAAGGCGCAGCCGGTGGAAGTCGGTATCGCCAATTATAACTTTGCCGAGATCAAAACCGGGTTGAAGGAAGGTCAGCGCGTGCTGATGTCTCGCCCGGTGGCCAAGAAGACCGGCGGCTAGGCCCCCGGCGGCGTTGAAGTTATGGCGCTGATCGAGATCGAAAACGTTCGCAAGACCTACCAGGTGGGCGAGCAAGAAATCCAGGCTCTGGCCGGGGTTAATGCGCAGATCGAGGAAGGCGAATACCTCTCCATTATCGGTCCCTCGGGCAGCGGTAAATCGACCATGATGCAGCTCATCGGTTGCCTCGATATTCCAACTAGTGGCCGCATTGTGCTGGACGGGGTGGACATCTCCAAAGCCTCGAACAACCTGCTTTCCCGCATGCGGAACACCCGCATCGGCTTCGTCTTTCAGTCCTTTAATCTGCTGGCCAAGCTGAACATCCTCGAGAACGTCGAGCTGCCCATGATCTACTCGGGCCTGAGTACCCGCGAGCGGAAGCAGCGGGCGCGCGACGCCATCGAAGCCGTGGGCCTGTCTGAACGCATTCGCAACCGGCCTAGCCAGCTTTCCGGCGGGCAGTGCCAGCGGGTGGCGATTGCCCGCGCGCTGGTGAATAAGCCCAAGATCATCTTGGCCGACGAGCCGACCGGGGCGCTTGATTCCGCCACCGGGGAAATGATTCTCAACCTCTTTCGCAGCCTCCATCAACAGGGCAACACCGTTGCGTTGGTGACGCACGACCCCGACATCGCCATGGAGACGCCCCGCCGCATTGAGCTGCGCGACGGCAACATCGTCTCCGGGGCGCAAAGTCATTACCAACGTTTCCGCGACCAAGCATCGGCGGCTCCCGCCGTCCAAGCCATCCCTCCCGCCTCATGAACCCGTTTCTTGGCATCCGCGAGGGCTTTCGCGAAATCTACGCGCACAAGTTTCGCTCCTTCCTCACCATGCTGGGGGTGATTCTTGGCGTGGCCTCGCTCATGGCCATGTACGCGTTGACCGAAGGCATGGCGGAAGGCTCGCGCCAGCGCTTGACCGAATCCGGCGGCGTCGAGCGCGTGCGGATCATCAAAGCCGAGGTGCCGCCTGAGCAGGAGGAGATCGCGGAAATCAGCCCGGGCTTAACCTACACCGACGCCAAGGCGCTGCGCGAAAACACCACCTTGCTCAGCGCAATTGCGCCGCAGGTGGGCCACGGCGGCAACATCGTTCGCGGCGGTCGCAAGTATAATCCGCGACTTCAGGGCATCGAGCCGGATACCTACATCACCGACAAACATAACGTGGTGCAGGGCCGCTTCATCACCGACTTGGATGTCGAGCGGCGGCATCGCGTCATCGTCATCGGCCAAACCGTGGTGGAGAATCTCTACGACGAAAGCGAGTACGAGCAGATCCTGGGCTCCCTCATTCACATCAACGGCGAACCTTTCACGGTCGTCGGCGTGTTGGAGCATTACAAGACCGAGCAGCAGAAACGCCGCGAAGCAACGGATCGCGCCGCCGCGCAAAAGGAGCGGCGTAAGCGGCTTGGCGGCCGGAACCGGAGTTGGGATCCGTTTTGGTTTAAGAACCGTTTGGCTGCCATCCCAATTACCACCATGCAGCAGGTCTTTAAGTCGTCCTACGAGGTGGACGGCGTAAACTTGGGGGCGGATCGAAGCCTTTCGGACATGTACGTGCAGGTGGCGGACTTGGAGCGCTTTGACGAGGCGATCGAGCAAATCCGCAACGTGCTTGATACCACCCACAAAGGGATTCAGGACTACGGCTTTGAGACGCGGCAGGACTGGTTTGAAAACATTGAGGCCGGGGTGCGGGCAGCGCAGCTCACCGGCGGGCTCATTGCTGGCATCAGCTTGCTCGTGGGCGGCATCGGAATCACCAATATCATGCTGGCCTCCATTACGGAGCGCATCCGCGAGATTGGCATCCGCCGCGCTGTGGGGGCCACCCAGCTCGACATCTTTGTGCAGATTGTGATCGAGAGTCTGGTGCTGGCTATCATCGGAGGGCTGCTCGGCATTGGTGCCGGGCTGGGCTTGATTGAAGGCCTGCAAGTCTTGGCCGGGCAAGGTGCCGATCCGCCCATCCTGAAGGCCGATGCGATTGTGATCAGCCTCGCCTTTGCCGTGACTGTCGGCCTCGTGGCCGGGCTCTATCCCGCCTACAAGGCCTCGCGCCTCTCCCCCATCCAAGCCCTGCGGTACGAGTAATACTAACGTGCCGCTACCAACCCAGGATGTGCGCAAACATGAGCGGGGCGACGATGGTCGCATCGCTTTCGATGATGAACTTGGGCGTGTCTTCACCTAGTTTGCCCCAGGTGATTTTTTCGTTCGGGACGGCGCCGGAGTAGGAGCCGTAGCTGGTGGTGGAGTCGCTGATCTGGCAAAAGTAGCCCCAAAGCGGGACGCCGTCGCGCTGGAGGTCTTGGTGCAACATGGGCACGACGCAGATGGGGAAGTCGCCCGCGATGCCGCCGCCAATCTGGAAGAAGCCGATGGACTTCTGCGGCGCACTCTCGGTGTACCACTCGGCCAGAGAGGTCATGTACTCGATGCCGGTACGGACGGTGTGGACGTTCTTCACGTCGCCGCGAATGACGGCGGCGGCGAACATGTTGCCGAGGGTGGAGTCTTCCCAACCCGGGACAAACATGGGGAGTTTCCGCTCGGCGGCGGCGAGCAGCCAGGAGTTCTTAGGGTCGATCTGGTAGCTTGTCTCCAACTTGCCGGAGAGCAGAAGGTCGCCGAGGAATTCGTGCGGGAACTTAGGCGTACTCGCCGCGTCCATCGCCATCCACTCTTCCAGTATGGCGGTCTCGATCCGGCGCATCGCTTCCATCTCCGGGATGCAGGTGTCAGTCACGCGGTTGAGGTGGCGGTCGAGCAGGGCTTGTTCGTCGGCCGGGGTGAGGTCACGGTAATGGGGGACGCGCTCGTAATGGTCGTGCGCGACGAGGTTAAAGACGTCCTCCTCCAAGTTGGCACCGGTGCAGCAGATGGCGCTGACTTTGCCCGCCCGAATCATCTCGGCCAGGGAAAGGCCCAGCTCGGCGGTACTCATCGCCCCGGCGAGGGTGACCAGCATCTGCCCGCCGCCGTCGAGGTGCGCGCGGTAGCCCTTGG
>CAWUJC010000184.1:0-5772 GCA_963922355.1 uncultured bacterium
CGTCGTTGCAGCGCGAGCCGTTGTCGGACGTAAAGATGACGATGGTGTTGTCCGTTAGTCCAAGTGAATCCAGCTCGGTTAAGATGACGTCAACGCACCAGTCGACGTACTCAACCGCCGCGCCGTACTCGCCGTTTTGCGACTGCTCCATAAAGCGTTTCGCGACGAGGTGTGGGAGGTGGGTATGTAGATGGGCGAGGTAGAGGAAGAATGGTTTCTCCTGGTTGGCCCGGAGAAAGCGGACGCACTCAGCCGCGTAACGCTCGGTCAGGCTTTCCATCTCGGGCTGTTGTTCGAGAACGTCGTCATCAAGCAAGAGAGGCAGGGGCGGGAGCTTCCGGTCGTGATGCTTCATGCGGCCCATGTCGTTGCTGTAAGGCAGGCCGAAGTAAGAGTCAAAGCCGTGGTTGGTGGGGAGGAACTCGGGCTGATCGCCGCAATGCCACTTCCCCACCATCCCGGTGGTATAGCCAGCGCTTTTCAGCACCGTCGCGATAGTTTTCTCTTCCGGATTTAGTCCCCAAGGATGCCCGGGAAAGAGCACGGCGTGTCTGTCGCCGAATTTTTGAAAACCGATGCGATTCGGGTGGCTGCCGGTCATCATCGCACCACGTGAGGGGGAGCAAACCGGCGAGGCCATGTAAAAATCCGTGAGCTTGAGGCCCTCTTGAGCGAGGCGGTCAATGGCCGGGGTGCGATGGAGTTGGTTGCCGTAGCAGGCCAGGTCGCCGTAGCCGAGGTCGTCGCAGTTGATGAGAATGATGTTGGGCTTGGACATAGTCTTCTAAAAGTCGTCGTCGTAGGTTTCTTGGTTAAAGTCGTCGTCGTCGTCGTCGGTGTGCCAAGCGGGCTTGGGCGCGACGATCTTCCAGGTATTAAGAGAATCGTCGGAGATTTCCGATAAGAAGCGGGAGGGCTCTTGCCAGCGATCGCCCATCCCGGCTTGAGCGCGGATCATGGGGTAGGAGAGGTAAAGCTCGTCCTTGGCGCGGGTGACGGCGACGTAAAAAAGCCGGCGCTCTTCTTCCTCGCCTTCGTCGGTTTCCATCGAGCGGCTGGAGGGGAAAAGGCCATCACAGAGCATGAGGACAAAGACAGCCTTCCACTCTAGGCCCTTGGCTTGGTGGACGGTGGAGAGGCGCAGCTTAGGCTCGTCCTCATCGCTGGGCGCTTGGTTGTCGTTTGCCGCGTGGGGCCCGCCGTCCACATTGGTGAGGAGGGCAAGCTGACCGAGGAAGTCGGCCGTCGTGTCGAACTGTTCGGCAAAGGCACGGAGTTGGGTGAGGTCATCCGTGCGGTTGGCCGCATTGTCGAACTTGCTGCGGAGGTAGTCTTCGTAGCCGGCATCGAGCACGATCTGGATTTGCTCACTGGGGCGACCGCGAAGGTCTTCGGCCCGAAGCTGAGCCAGGGTATGACCAAACTGGGACCAAGCGCTGGTTGCTTTCCGCGGTGGCTTGATCTCGTCAAGCTTGGTGCCGGTCTGCAACTTGGCCCACATGGTCTCGGCGGTTTTCTTGCCGACACCGGGCATCAGCAAGACCAAGCGTTTGAAGGCGGTCTCATCACGCGGATTGAGCGCCAGCTTGAGATAGGCGGCGACGTCCTTGACGTGCGCTTGCTCGAAGAAGCGCAGGCCGCTGGTAACTTCAAAGGGGATGTTCCGGCGGACCAGTTCCATCTGGATTTCCAGGGAATGGAAGTGCGAGCGGTAGAGCACGGCCATCTCGTTGAGCGGGACGCCCTCTTCGTAGAGATCGGTGATCCGTTGGGCGATGAACTGCGCCTGCTGGTTGCCGTCTTCCAGCGGCACGACGGCGGGTTTGGGGAATTTCTCGCCTGGGCGGATGGAACGCAGGTTTTTCTCGAACTGATTTCGGTTACCCGCGATGGCCTGGTTAGCCACGTCGAGGATTTCCGGGGAACTGCGGTAATTTGTTTCGATGCGGATGACGCGGGTACCCTTATAGCGCTCCGGGAAGTTGAGAATGTTGTGGAAGTTGGCGCCGCGCCAGGAGTAGATGCTCTGCGCGTCGTCACCCACCACCATGACTTGCCGATGGTACTCGGCCAGGAGGTCGATCATCGTGCCCTGAACCGCGGAGGTATCCTGGTACTCATCGACCAGGATGTGCTGGAACTGGCGCTGGTACTTTTGCCGCACTTCCGGATGTTCTTCGAGCAGGCGATTGGTGAGGACGAGGAGGTCGTCGAAATCCATCACGTTGGCCTCGCGCTTCCGTTCTTGAAAGAGGGTGTGAGCTTTTTCCAGCCCTTCGGCCACCTCGTCGAAGTAACCATACTGCTCATCCAAGAGTTCGCCCAGCTCTTGGCGCTTGTTCACCGCGAGGCCGAAGATGTGGTGAGCCAACTTTGCCTTCGGGACACGCTTATCCTTGCCGTCCAAGCCAGCGGCTTCCATCGCCGTACCGGCGAGGTCGGCGGCGTCATCGGCGTCCAGGATGGTGAAGTCGCGCTCGTAGCCCAGCAACTCGGCGTGGCGGCGGAGCAACCGATGGCCCACCGAATGGAAGGTGCCGCCCCACATGGCCGAGATATCGTGCGGCAGGAGAGCCCCGACGCGGCTGAGCATCTCCCGCGCGGCTTTGTTGGTGAAGGTCAGCAGGAGAATGTTCCAGGGCTCGACGCCGTTCTCGATCAAGTAGGCAACCCGATACGTGAGGGTCCGGGTTTTGCCGCTGCCTGCCCCGGCGATGATCAGCAAGGGCCCGGGCTTGGCCGTGACGGCGGCGTACTGTTCTTCGTTGAGCGCGGCGCGGTAATCAATCGTGGGGGTACGACTTCCGCCCGCGGGTTTGAGAACATATTCCTGCGACATCGAACGAGTGTAGGAGTTCTCGGAAAATTATCAATGGGGCGACGCTTCAAATCGTGGAAAAATGGTAGCCGTCGTTGTCCCCAACGACAGGAGTTGACGGACAAGAGGCGAGAGATTTCTCGAAGAGCGACCACCAAAGGAGGGTAGGGCGGGCTGTCCCTAGCCCGCCTTTAATATAGGAAGACGTATTGCCAAGGGCCGAAACACAAGTGGCCCTAGCTTTTCGCTGGAATCTTGCCTGCCCGGGGCCAAGTTAGGGACGTCATGGAACTCGTTATCCACCTCAACACCGAACTGACCGAAGCCCAGGCCAACTCTATCCTTGACCTCATTCACGCCGAATGGCCGCAGCCGGATTGGGATCGCGAGGCCGCCGTCCAGGGGCTAGTTAGTCGCCAGGAGACGCAAGACGATCCCAGCGCTTACCGCGAAAACGTGAAGCGTTACGTCATCTGGGATGGCGACCGCGCGGTCGCCCATGCCGAAACGTTTGCCCGTCACATCAAGTGGGAAGCGGGGACGGAGAAAGTCATCATGGCCTTGGCTGGGGTGGTGGTTGATCCCCCGCTACGCGGAACCGGCTTGGGCAGGAAGATCGTCGAGGCCACCTTAGCGCGAGTTGACTCCGGTGAGTTTGAGGCGGGGCTTTGGCAGACGAATCATCCCAAGTTTTATGAGGGACTGGGCGCTCGCACGATTGAGAACCGCTTCGCCAATCACCGGGATCGTGGCGGCTCCAACACCAGTCCCTGGTGGAACGACCACATCATGATCTACCCGGCCAACGCGGATTGGCCCCACGGTCCGATCGACCTCAACGGGCCGGGGTATTAGCTGGGCTGCTTTTTTTACCGCAGATTTTCACAGATTCAAGAAGCTCGTGGATAAGGCAACGGCATCATCTTGGCAACATCAGCCAATGCCGGAGCTGCGTGTTACTCTCCCGTATGTCCGATCTTTTTCTGCGGATGAATACGAAACAATTTCGTTTGGTTGGATTCCCCGAGAAATGGAAGACAAATGGTTTATTTTCCTGGAACAGGATTGGCTTTATATCCATCGAAGCTGGACGGGAAACTGCATTTACCAACTTGAAATAAACGAAATTGAAGGGAAGTGGGAATCAACTTGTGTCAGTATCAACCGAGATGCTGAGCAATATAAGTCTACAGACGATTCCTATGATTTAGCCTTTCTAAATTTTTTGATTTCCAACCTCCTCTTAAGGGAAAACATGCCATTCCCTACGCCACCAGAAGCTCAGAAGTACCAGGCAGGCGTTTATCAGCACCACCTAGTGGGTAGGAAGTATCCTGAGCAAGAATTTCCAAGCAAACCGTGGTGGAAATTCTGGTAAGAAGTCTTCGTGTTCTTCGCGGTCTTTGTGAGAGACCTACCCCAGCTGCAGGATCGTCTCGAGGCTGAGGCGTTTGTCGTAGAGGGCCTTACCGACGATGGCACCGTAGAGGCTGCCGAGTTCGCGCAGCGCTTTGATGTGCTCGATGTTGGCGACGCCGCCTGAGGCGATGACTTGGGCCGAGCTGGCGTTGATCACTTCTTGGAGCGCACCCATGTTGGGGCCGGTGAACATCCCGTCGGTGGCAATGTCCGTGTAGATCACCGTCCCGACGCCACGGCTGCTTACCTCGCGGGTCAGGCTGACGGAATCCCACTTGCTGGGCTCGGTCCAGCCCTTGGTGCGGACGATGCCGTCCTTGGCATCGATGCCCACGGCGATGCGCTCGCCGCCAAATTTTTCCACCAGCTCGGTCAGGAGGTCGAGGTTCTCGCAGGCGGCAGTGCCGAGCACGACGCGGTTGGCCCCGGCTTGGAGCGCGCTTTCGACATCAGAGGGGGTGCGGAGGCCGCCGCCCAGTTCGATCGGAATATCCAGTGCCTTGGCGATGGCGTGCACGGCTTCCAGATTGCGCGGGCCGCCTTCAAAAGCACCGTCCAGGTCCACGATGTGGAGCTCTTCGGCCCCGCGGGCCTGCCAGTCCAGCGCAATGCTGACGGGGTCGTCGGAATAGGTGGTCTGGGCCTCGGCGCGGCCTTGCTCCAGGCGCACGACTTGGCCCGAGCGTAGATCGATGGCAGGTAAAATCTTCATGCGAGGCCGACCATAGGCAAATCCCCGAACGTTGCAAGTTTGTCACGAAGCCGACCTTGCCAAGTCACCCACCAGCCAGGAGGATACGCTGATGCAATCGCCCCTATTCCGTTCCCTTTTTGCTTTGGTCCTCGCTGGTTTTGTTTGTGCCGGCCAGGCCGCCGCGGCCGATCCCGTTTTCACCCGTACTCAGGGTCAGTCCATCGCTCAGGCGTTAAACACCTTCGAGTCCCAACTTTCCCCCGAGCAGAAGAAGGAAGTGAACGCCGCCTTTCGTTGGTTGGCTCAGCACAACGAGTTGGATTGGAGCTTGGTCAACGGCAAGAGCGCCAGTCAGATCGTTGCTTTGGCTGGCCATCATCAGAAGAAACAGGTGGCCGCGTTGGCCTCCCATCGCATGGCACCACAGCGGATCAGTTTCCAACCGGGAGCCATTGAGGCCAAGGTTACCGGCGGAGTCGGCTCGCATGGTATGGTCCCCTATATCCTGGCCGCCAATGGGGGGCAGGAAATGCACGTCACGGTGGAGCCGCTCAACCAGCTCCCCAGTCCGGTGGGCGATCCGGGCGAGTCGCCACTCATCCTCATCATTTACGGCAAGGATGGTACGGTGATGATGACCGACCACGCCTCCAGCAACACCTTCGAGGGGGCGATCCCTTCCACCCAGGATTACTACATCGACGTGCGCAGTTTGGTTGATAAGACTGCTCAGTTTACGCTTACGGTGAAGATTGTGACGCCGGAAAAGGCGGCCTCCACCGGGAGCAAAGAGACGGTGAAGAAGGCGACCATCTCTGAAGAATCGTGGCAGACCAAGCCG
>CAWUJC010000185.1:0-5683 GCA_963922355.1 uncultured bacterium
CGGCGAAATCCTCGCCGCCTTCGTCATTGCGGTCATCATCGGTGCGCTTGGCGGCATTGTCTGGGGTGTGTTGCTGGAGAAGGTGCGCCAACTCAAGAACACGATCAGCACGACGCTTTCCTTCGTCTTCATCGTCTACGGCTTGTGCGAGATGCTGGGCTACAGCGGCCCGGTCGCAGCGCTTCTCTTCGGCATTACGATCGGCAACATCCAGTTCTTCCGCCGCTTGCCTCTCTTCTCGCCGGAGGGCCCCTGGCAGCCTTCGAATCATAGCGCGACCGAGGTCATGTTCTTCAGCGAGATCGTCTTTCTGCTCAAGACCTTTTTCTTTGTTTTCCTCGGCATCAGCATGGATCTCTCCGACCTCACCTCGCCGGTGGCGTTGGTGATCATCGGCTGCCTCTTGCTGGCCCGCCTCTTGGCGGTCAAGGTGACGCTGAACCGCAAGATCCATATCGCCAAGGAAGGGCTCTTCCTCTCCGTCATGATCCCCAAGGGGCTGGCGGCGGCCGTCTTGGGCGCTTTGGCGGCTCAGCCGGGCAGTGGGCTGCCGCACGGTGACGAGGCCGAGAACCTGATTTATGCCGTCATCTTCTATTCCATTTTGGCGTCGGCGCTTCTGGTCTTTCTGATCGATAAAGCGCACATCCACCGGGCCTTCTTCTGGCTCTTCCCGTACCGGGAAGAAGCGCTGGAGGGCGATCCCCCGCCGTCTGACTTGCTGGCCGAGGCTACTTCCCACGAAGACAAGGTGGCCTCTGCGCCGGAAACTACTCCAACAGCAGTGGAGTCGAACGAAGGCGTGCCGGAAACTCCGGCCGGCGGTAAGGCGGAGAACGAAGAAAAGGTGCGCCAGAGTGTGGAAGCTGGTTTGGCTGAAGCGGAAGAACGCCGTGAGGAAAGCGACGACGATTCGCACGATACGCACAAGCACCCCGACCGCTCTCTCGCTGATCTCTCCGTGGCGGGAGAAGAGCCAATGGATCCGAAAGACAAGGATCCCGGCAAGTATAGTTAAGCGGTAAGGCGCAGAGGGCGGTCAGCAAATTGAGCGCCTCGTGAACTTACGTGCAGGTGCAGGTCTGGCAGTCGCACGGTTTCCCGGTGCCGCCGCAGGAGCATACGTTCGTGGTCTGCTGCGGTGCTTGAGAGCAGCCCGCCAGCATAGCGACCAGCGCGAGGGATAGAGTCCATTTAAGCATATAATATCCTCTGTAGAAAAATTACCCTGACACGAAAGGCGGTGCAAGTGGTTGTCGAAGTCGATTGGTGTTCATAGAAAACGGGGCGCCCTACCAGACGCCCCGTTCCAGGATTTGGTTTGCTGGCTACGATGCCTTTAGCAGCATTCGCAGACGCAGGTTTCGCAGACGCAATTCACACCTTGGCCTTCACAGCCGCAGCAAGCGGCGGCGTAAGCCGCAGTGGAACCTGCGAAGAGGGCCGCGGTCAGAACCGCGATTTTAAGAGTCGTCATCGATTTATCTCCAATTGAGTTTACGACAGAAGGTTCTCCTCGAGCAGAAGACACTCGGGGCTAGGGGAACATCTTCAGCTCAATCGGGGAGGCGGCACCGGTGGCGTTTCGGCGCGCGGGGCGGCGGCATCCGGAAGGATGGCCGCAAAGGTAAAGTCCTGCCAAGCGGGTTGTGCCAGGCGGGGCATGGGAGTTAAGGCCAGCGTGGGTGCTGCCGGGGTGGCGAGGCAGAGGCAAGTCTGGCAGGAATCGGTACAGCCATCTTGACCAGATTGGGCCGGGGCATGTTCGGTCGTGGTGTCGACTCCGCAACACGAGGGCGTGGAAGACGCGCTCATCTCTACCAGGCAGCAGCAGGCGCAGGCAGAGACGCAACTTTCCGCCGGTGAGGCCTCAATCGTCTGCCCCAAGGGAAACAGGAGCAGCGCCAGGGCCATTAAGCTGGCGGAAGCGAAGCGGTAGAACCGAGTCTTCATCCTTTCTTTAGAGTCGGTCGAAGCGCCGGAAATTCAACTTTTTTTCTTAAAGTCGGCGAGTTGCGAACGTTTTCTGCTAGAGAAATTGTCACATAAATGTAACAATGTATACGACCGTGAAGGTATTTTCTGGCACGCTTTATGACATAAAGCCTTACTTGCGAGGCTTTTGGGCTGCCACCTTCTTCTCTTGCTTCCCCTTGTTCGCGGGGCAGCTCACCTGGTCAGGGCCGGTCAACGGCCTACAACTCGCGGCCGAAGCCCAGCCTCAAGCGCCTCATGCCACCCTGCATTTCCGCAACGTGAGTGAGGAACCGCTCACCCTCCTTCATCCCAATACTTACGAAGAAAACGCCGTCTTCTTTCGTTCTACGGGAGCCGTCCTCGCCGTAGAAGCCTTGGATGTGGCCGCTTCACCCTCTCCCTGGCAGACTCCGTTCACCGCCCTGCGCACGGAGCCGACAGGGGTGCGCCAAGCCTTTATTCTCCAGCCGGGCGAAGAACGCAGCTTTCAGCAACCTGCACCCCGAGTTCGCGTACCTCTCACCGCCAAATGGCTGGAAGAGGTGGAAATGATGGAACGGGCCATCGCGCCTGGCAGCCAGATCACCTACCGCTATGCGAACCACCGCCCAGAGTTCTTGGGCGACAGGCTCTGGCACGGCGAGATCGTGAGCCCGCCAATCACCTGGGGAAAAGAGAGCGCGGAACAACCAGCTTCACCCTTACGTGTCCGCTTGGAGCCGGTCACGGCTCCGGGGCATTGGCACCAGCCGTTGCAAATCAAGCTCACCGTCACGAACGAGGGGCCGCTTCCCATCTATGCCCGTCTGGCGCCTAAGAAAATCCTGGAAGAGGACTTGCCTTCTGCCTTGCGCTCAAGACTCTGGTCGGCGCTCAGTCAAGATGGCTTGCGGGAGCTAAATACAGTCTCGGCTGCTAAGACGCCGCCGCACTTTCCCCAGCCGGAGCACCACGTCGTGCTCGCGCCGGGCAAGTCTCGCACCTGGACCCTACAGCCAGAACGTTGGGTGCAGTTGGAGCGTCCCGGGGCGCATCGCCTTCGCTTGAACGCCCAGCTCCACTGGCAAGCCGCGCAGAACTGGGAGGTGGCCAACGCCTTGAGTCTGCTCCGCTTGGATCAGTTGGAGGCTCAAGGCATCGACGAGGTGGCCGATATCTACTTGCCGCAAATTACGGTCGACGCGCGGTCCTCGCGTTAAGCACCTTCCCTTCGCAGGTTTGTCTGCCTAGCGCGCAATAGAACTCGCCTGCCGAGCAGACAACGGCTCTACTGAGGGGCGATGAAAAGTTATCGCCAAGAGCTCTGGTTCGAAGCGCCCACCCGGCGCGCCTTTCTCCATATCACCCCGCAAGTACAAGAAGCCGTCGCCGCCAGCGGCGTGCAAGAAGGGCTCGTGCTCGTCAACGCCATGCACATCACCGCTTCGGTCTTCATCAACGATAACGAAAGCGGCCTCCACGCCGACTACGAGAAGTGGCTCGAAGGCCTCGCGCCGGAAAAGCCCTACACGCAGTACCAACATAACGGGTACGAAGACAACGCCGATGCCCACCTTAAGCGCACCATCATGGGCCGCGAGGTCACCGTTGCGATCACTAACGGCGAACTCGATCTCGGCCCTTGGGAGGCGATTTTTTACGCCGAGTTTGACGGTAAGCGCAAAAAGCGCGCGCTGATCAAAATCATCGGGGAGTGAGTTGGCTTGAACGAGGTTCCGTGAAACAGCACTTCGTCAGCAAACGGGTGGAAGTGGAAACCGCCGGGATGGACCCCGCCGCGATGGCGGGGGGCGAGCCGCCGGCGCCGGTCTGCTTCACCTGGGGCGAAGAGAAGCTGCAGGTGGTGGAATTACTCGCCTCCTGGCGCGGCTATGATCAGGACCGCACACACGGCTCGGCCGAGCGCTACCTGCGTCGGCATTGGTTCAAAGTGCGCGTAGCCGATGGCCGGGTAATGAGCCTCTACTTCGAGCGTCACGCGCCGCGCCGATCTTCCCGCTCGGCCAAGGCGCGCAAACCCCAGTCTCGCTGGTACCTGCATTCGTGGGAGCCCCCACTCACGGATAGCTGAATTTTTTGGCGGCGTGGCCGGGATGACCACCTTTGACGAGGTGGTGGTCGGCTCTCTGGAAGGCGCTGGGCGGTTTCTGGCGACCGGGGGACCAGGCGGTGGTGCGCCCGCCAATTTTTTCGCGGACGAGGGCCTGGCCGGTCTTAGGGCAGTGGCCGCCGTCGGCCCAGCGGTGATTGAAGAGCCAGGAATCGGGCAGGCGGGACCAATTGGTGCCGATGCGTTTGAGCGCCTCACGGGAGACCCAGCGCGTTTCCTTCCACAAGGTCTTGAGTTCGGCGTCGCTCAAACTTCCGGCCAGCCGCGCGGGGTGGAGTTCAGCTCGCCAGAGGATTTCATCCGCCATCCAGTTGCCGACGCCCGGGAAGCGCTCCTGCATGAGGAGGACGGATTTGAGCGTGGCCTTGGCGCGGCGTCGACAGAACGCGGTCACCACGTCGAGGGTGAAGGCGTCACTCACAATGTCGGGTGGCAGGCCCGTCCACCACTCCGGCTCTTTCGCTCCGGCGTGGAAGAGGACGCGACCAAAATGCCGCATGTCTTGAAAGACGGCGCCGTGTTTTTCTTGGACGAGGACGAGATGGTCGTGCTTACCGGCGGTAAAGTCGGTGCCGGTTTCGATCCGCAGGCGCCCCGACATGCCGAGGTGAATGCCGAGCCAGAAGCGCTTCTCTGCTTTCTGGAATTCGAAGAGCATCTGCTTGGCGCGGGCGGCTGAGCGAATCAGCGTGGAACCAGTTAATGCCGTGCCCAGTTCCTTTTTGTCTGTACCGCGGAAGATGCGGCTGCGCGGGTGAGTGAACACACCCAGCACCGGGAGCCCGAGCGCGGGATCCCATTGCTTGCGGTACCACTCGACTTCGCCCAACTCTGGCATGGGCTTACCATCCGATGAAGTTACTCGAAACGCAACGGGCTTTTCGTACGGCTGCTAGCGTACGATGCTGACCCGCGTGCCGAGGGGCAGCTTATTGTAAAACGCGCGAGCTTGGCGATAAGGCATACGGATGCAGCCGGAGCTGGCCGGGTAGCCAGGGAGGCGACCGACGTGCAGACCAAAGCTGCCGCAGTTCAGCCGCATAAAGAAGGGCATCGACGAGCCGTAAATGGTGGAAGTCCAGTGGCGATGCTTATTGGTGATGACGTATTCGCCGGTCGGCGTGCGCTTGCCGCGCTTGCCAGTGGAGACCGGGCTGCTCATCACGACCTTGCCGTTTTCCTTCAGCGTGGCGCGTTGCTTGGAAAGCGAGACAATGACGTGGGCTTGGTTGCCGGTGGGGTCGGGTTCCAGACCGAGGAGGAGCTGACTGGCCTCTACGTGGTTTTGCGTCACCGCAAAGTTGATGGCGTAGAACTTCCAGGAGGTCGTCATCAGGTTCTTCTTGGCACCGCCTTCGAGTAGAGCACGCACAACGTCCGCGTTGCCGTGGGAGGCGGCTACCATCAGCGGGGTCAGGCGGCTGTCGCGGGTGAGCATTTTCCGCAGGTGCTTGTTGCGGGTGAGGGAGAGGAATTCTGAGCTGACCGGCGTTGGCAGGCGGACGTTCGGATCGGCTCCCGCGTCGATCAAGGCTTTGACCATCGGGGCGTCTCCTTTGGCTGCGGCGGCGACTAGGTAGGACTGACCGTGGGTGC
>CAWUJC010000186.1:0-5656 GCA_963922355.1 uncultured bacterium
ACCGGATCAACACCTACAAGAACTAGGGCATATTAAGTAATCGTGTAGCCGTTCTAGGCTAGGCCTACATCGAAGGAGGGTAGGGCGGGCTGTCCCTAGCCCGCCTCTGTGCTATTGTCTTTATTTGTTCGGGAAAATATACGCTGTGCACCCCGTCGATGGGGACATCGACGGCTACCAAATATATATTACAATTTGGCTTAATTTGCTCGGGACGCTTTAGCGCCGGGCCAGTTTCGCGGCCTCCGCTCGTTGCTCTGGAGTCAGCCATTTTTGCACTTCCGCCCAGCCGCCAAAGCGGATCGCCGCATTCACCTTGGTGGCTTGCTCGGGCGTGAGCTTCATCCCGCGCAGCGCGGACGCCCGAAGCACGCGCTTCTGGTCACTGGCTTTCGCGATGCGGTAGTTCTTCCCGTCATAGAGAAAGACCGGCCGCTGGCTGATCGCGTCCGCCTCGGCCACTTCGGCGGTTGTCGGCGCGTAGATGCGATGCGCGCAGTCGACCTTCTCGGCTTCACGGACCAGGCGCTTCCATTCCAGGCGGCTCGGATCGTAAACCACCTTCACCACTTCGCGCCCGTCTAGCCAACCGGCCTCAGTGGTGAGCACGCCATCCAGCCGTCCAAGCTTGGGCTCACCGTCCCAGAAGCAATACATGGCAAAGGCGGCCGTCTTGGTCTCGGGCGTACTCGCGAAGGTTAACGGCAGGAGATTGGAAACGAGAGTCGGGAGATGTTGCTTCTCTAACTGCGCTGTCTTCCCCGCTAAAGCGCGAAGCTTGTCCGGCACCGGTTGCTGGGCCTGTTGAAGCGCATCGACCATCCGTGCCGCCAAGGCGGGGACCGTCCAGATCCGATCCTTGCGTGGGATGAGGTCCTTGCCCTGATCATTCAGGAAGCGCACCACCTGGTAATTCCAAGACGGTTCGCCGAAACGCTGGAGGATCTCCTTATCCCGCCCGCCACGATTGTTGAAGATGGCGACGGGGACAAAGGACGTTTCGATCACCTCGACCAGGGTCGGGTTACTCAAGACTTGAGCGCCAAATTGCTGGCAGCCCGCACAACCCGGTACTTCCTGAAAGAGCAAAAAGACCGGCTTCTTCTCCTGCTTAGCGGTAGCAAGCGCTTGATCGTAATCGCGCCCCCAGTTGACCTTGCCGAGTTCGACGTGGCTACCCGCTTCGCCCGCACATATTCCCTGATGTCCCAACAGATACACGCCGAAGACGGCGCCCAGTAACGCAAAGAATTTCATGGTTACCGGTAAGAGGCGGCAACCGCCTCGCTTATTCCGCGCACAAAAAAGAGGCCATTAAGACCGTCGGCGCCGCCAAGCCAACAGGCCCGTCGCGCCGAGGAGAAGAGACGCGCTGGTCGGCTCCGGCACCACGGTGGCGCTCATGGTCACAGCGGTACCGCTGTAGAAACGCACTTCGTTCACGCCCGTGGTGGTGCCAACGATATCAATCTCCAAGGTGAAGCTGTCGCCAATGTTGTACGATGTGAGCTGACCGGAATCGGAGTCGCTGAAATCTGTCTCGTCGCTCGAAGCATTCTCCAGCGAAAGCTCAAACAAGGTGTTGGAATCCACCGTCAGGTCCATGAACGCACCGGAGGACGTCCCATAAAAGCCGCTGATGGCACTCGTCCAATCAATGAGCACCGGCGTACCATCAGTTTCACCCGTTTCGGCCACGATATTCACCGTGATGAAGGTGTTTAGGATAATGTCGCCCCCATCCGAACCAGCAGTATCAATGTAGCTGTCCTCATCAATCGTGTAGTAGAAGGAATCGCTGGCGCCGATGTTCGTCGACCAGCCCGCCATGCCAAAGGCATCAGTAATGGAAAAATCGACATCGACCGAAATCGGGGACCCGCTGTTGGTGTAAGGTTCCTCTTCAATCAGGCCGTTGCCGCCGTAGTCGGCTTCCAGATACAAGGTGGGCGAACCGGTGAGATCAACTTCCAGGAGGACGGCGTGGGAATAAACCGCAAGAAATGTGGCGGCTAAGGCGTGGGTGATGAGATGGCGCAGCATAACGGTATTTTTAGGTGGAGGGTTAGACAAGCTGGCTGGACAACTTAGCCAGACGGACGGCCACAAGGTCGCAGTTTTTGGACCAGATGACGATGCCAAAGCGTACCGGTTGGTCTAGGTACAAATCCTCCATCTAAAAAGTGGAAGGGGTGCGGGCGACGTGACTCGAACACGCGACATCAACCTTGGCAAGGTTGCACTCTACCAACTGAGTTACGCCCGCTTCGCCAAACGGCTAGAGTGGGGTATTATCGTCAGTTCGCTCTTTCGTGCAAGGGAAAAATTGCGGTGTGACGTTGCACCTAGTTACAACCAACGGACATGCCGCGACAGGGCAGAAGCGCCATCCTCCGAATCCTTTGCGACCATAGCGCCGTTTGCGTCTGATCTTTCCTTGGTTCGGTTTTGGCGCCAGCACAACAGGCGGTCTTCCGATTCTTGGCGGAGAAAAAATGAAATTTCGCCCGCCTCGTGCGCTCTAAACCTTGGGCAAGGCTATCACAGCCGGCCGGCGCTCTGGGTTGTTTGACCGGAGCGCCGGTACCCCGTTTCTTTAAGCCCCGCTGACGTAAGTACAAATTCACCACCTTCAGACGTTACTTGTACCTCCTGTTTGTTTCCCCGAGTTCCTGCTCGGCATGACAGGACTGATACCTATGCTACCCTCATTCATGAAGAAGACGTACCTCCCCGCCTTGGGCCTTCTGCCCCTGCTCCTGCTGAGCGCCTGCCAGCCGGCGGCCGAATCGAAACCCGCGGCCACCACCACCGACGAACCCAAAGCCGCCCCCTCCTCTGACGTGCAAGCCTTTGCTGAAAAAGCCGCCTCCGCTCCCAAGCCCGGCTCCATCGCGGTCGAAACCTTTTTTGAAGACCCTGAACTGGCCAAGGTCCGCCTTTCGCCCGACGGCAAGCGAGTCGCCTTCCTCAAGCCTCACAAGGGCAAGCTCAACGTCCACGTGGCTGACCTCCCAACCGAAGGCGATGTGACCGCCGCGTTTGAAGGCGCCGCCCCCGTCACGCACGATAGCAACCGCAGCGTGATCAACTACGGCTGGAGCCGCGACGGTGAATCCATTCTCTACATCCAGGACAAGAACGGCAACGAGAAGTACCACCTCTACAAGGTCGATCCGGACCAGCCCGACGCCGAGGCTGTGGACCTGACGCCGTTCGAAGACGTAACCGCTCGCATCGTCGACATGCCGAAAGCCACGCCCAAAGAAGTGCTCCTGGCCATGAACAAGCGCGACCGCCGCTTTTTTGATGTCTATCGCCTGAACCTCGACTCCGGGAAAATTGACCTTATCGCCGAAAACCCCGGCAACATCGACAGTTGGTACACCGACTGGGACGGCAAGCTCCTCGGCGCCCGCGCCAAAGTGGAAGGCGTGAACGATCTCTTCCTCTACCGCAAGAGTGAAGACGAGGAGTTCAAGCCGCTCGCCAAATACAAGGTGGACGAGTATGCCGGCCTCCACGCCTTTAGCCCAGACGGCACGTTTGCCTACTTTGAAAGTGCCCGCGGCACCGATAAAACCCGCCTCCTCAAGCTCGACCTGGAAACCGGTCAAGAAGGCGAGGTGATCGCCGAAGACGAGGAAGTCGACTTTGGCTCACCCATCTTTAGCGAAAAGGAACGCAAGCTCCTCGGCGTGACTTACAACAAGGAGCGCGCCGTGCGCGTGCCGATGGACGCGAACTACAAGAAGCTCCTGGAGGATCTGAAGAAGATAGACGATGGCGACATGATCATCGCTGACACCGACGACGCCGAAGAAAAATTCATCGTGGCGTTTACCTCACCGACGCGCCCCCTGGTCGTTTATCTTTACGACAAGACCACCGGCCAAGCCCACTTCCTCTACAACGGTCGCCCCAAGCTCAAGAGCGAGGACCTGGCCGACATGCTGCCAGTCAGCTTTAAATCGCGCGATGGCCTGACTTTGCACGGCTACCTCACGCTGCCGAAGGGACGCGCCGCCAAGGACCTCCCGCTCATCGTCAACGTGCACGGCGGCCCCTGGGTGCGCGACAGCTACGGCTACGACGGCGAGGTCCAGTTCTGGGCCAACCGCGGCTACGCTACGCTGCAAATTAACTACCGCGGCTCGACCGGCTACGGGAAGAAGTTCTTCGAAGCCGGCAACAAGGAGTGGGGCGCCAAGATGCTCGACGACTTGGTGGACGGCGCCAACTGGGCAGTGGAACAAGGCATCGCCGATCCGAACCGGCTGATCATCTACGGCGGCAGCTACGGCGGCTACGCCACGCTCAGTGCGCTGACCTTCGCGCCAGACGTCTTCAAAGCCGGCGTCAACATCGTCGGCCCGTCCAACCTCTTTACACTGATGGAGTCCATCCCGGAAAAATGGCACCTCTTCCGCGAAGAGATGTACCTACGCGTCGGCCATCCGGAGAAGGAGAAAGAGCTACTGAAAGCACGCTCGCCGGTCTTCCACGCCGCCAACATCAAGGCGCCGCTCTTCATCGCCCATGGTGCGCAGGATCAGCGCGTGAAGCTAGCCGAAGCCGAGCAGATCGTGGAAGCAATGAAGGCCAACGGTCTCGAGTACGAACTGATGGTGAAAGAGAATGACGGCCACGGTTTCCTCAACGCCGAGAACCGGATCGAGTTCTTTAACCGCGCCGAGAAGTTCCTCAACCAGCACGTCCCGGCGGACACACCTGCACCCGAAGACGCCAAGGAATAAGCTCATGACCAAGCCCGGCCTGCATCCTTACCTCCTCGTCAGCTCCGGGCTGTTTACCGTGGTGGCCTACCTCCACCTGCGCCGGGTGCAGGAGGGCTGGGACTTCCAATTCGGCCCCTATACCATTCCCAAGTGGACCTCCTACGCAGCCGTGGGCGTGAGCGTCACCATGGCCCTCATCGGCCTCGCCCTCGCCTGCCCCTGTTGCCGGTGCGGCAAAAAAGACCCACAAGACTAGATGGGTTTAACGCAGCGCGGCCAAGGCATCGACAAACCGGTCGAGGCGCTCCGGTACCAAGGGCGCGAGAAAATCCCCGCCCTCGCGAAAGGCTGAGCCGACAATAAAACCATCGGCCAGCGGATAGAGTTGCTCCAGATTGTGCAGCGTCAGGCCCGAGCCGGTGATGATGGGCAGCCGGTCGCCAATCGCTTCACGCACTTGGAAGAGGTCATGCTCCTCGGGGGGCTCGCCGGTAAAGGTGCCGGTGATGACCAACCCATTGGCCTGAAAGAGCGCGGCCTGCTTGGCGTGATCCCCAATCGTTTGATCCCCCGTTAACGCGTGAGCGCAGTGCTTCTTTTTGATGTCGGCCCACACGGCAATGTGCTCGCCGCCCATCGCCTTACGCTGGCGTAATAAGGTGCCTGCGCATCCTTCGATCAAGCCCGCTCCGCCGATGTGGGCAAAGACGTAGCCCTCGACGCGGATAAAGTCCAAGCTCGCTTCGCCCGCAACCTGCAAGGCCTGGCTGTTGGCCGCCTCAAGCAACTGCAAGCCCAGTGGCCCCGGCCACTCGGCCCGGACTTCCCGCGCCACCTGGAGCATCGCCGCCCCGGCGGCATCGTCGAGCGGTGGTTTGACGTAGGGCACGTCCCAGCTGTTCTCCAGCAAAATGGCA
>CAWUJC010000187.1:0-5655 GCA_963922355.1 uncultured bacterium
ATGCGCGGCGATATGGGCGGCAGCGCGGCGGTCGCAGACTTCGGGGATAAAGCGGTGGCCATCGGTCGCGGTGCCGCGCCAAGCGAAGAAGACATCATCTTCGGCCACCTCGCGGGAATCGTAACGCAACGCAGCGACGGAACGCTGGTCGGAGCCAGCGGCCAACTGATACTGAGGCTGGGCGGCGAGCAGATCAGTAAGTTTCATGCTGCGCCTCCGGTTGCGGGTTGGCGGCGGTTTCGACCACGCGAGGTTGCACGGCAGGGACCAAGCCCAAGCTCTGGGCAATCTTGCGGCTTAGCTCACTGAAAGCCGGACCGGCCACGGTGCCGCCGTAATACGAGTCACCCGTGGGTTCGTCCACCATGATGAGGACGACGAATTGAGGATCTTCCACCGGGACGTAACCCAGGAAGGACGCGATGTATTTGTCGTCCGAGTAGGCCCCGTTGATCGCCTTCTGTGCGGTTCCGGTTTTACCGGCGGCGGTAAAGCCGACCACCTTGGCCTTCTTGGCGGTTCCGTCGGTGATAACCGCCTCCAGCGTCTCGCCCACGGCGCGGGCGGTTTCTTCGCTCACGACGCGGCGTACCATCTTCGGCAAGTTGCGCTTGAGCACGCGACCGTTGGCGTCGCGAATTTGCTTAACGAGCAAGGGCTGCATCAGCTTGCCGCCGTTGGCGATCGCAGCCATGGACATCGCCAACTGGATCGGCGTCGCGGCAATGCCTTGCCCAATCGGGATGCGCGTCACGTCCACGCGCGACCAGTGCTCGACCGCGCGTAGCAGGCCGGAGGACTCGCTGCCCTGCCCGTTGAGGAAGTTGGTCTTCTTGCCAAAGCCAAAGGCACGGATGTAATCATTCAGCCGGGTTTCGCCGAGGTTCAGGGCAATCTTGGCGATGCCGATGTTGCTGGACTTAGCCATCACTTCCGAGACGGTCAGCACTTCGTTGGGCTTGGTGTCGTGGAGGAAGTGACCGGCGAAGAAGAACTTCCCGTTCTCGCAGTAGATCGGCGTGTGCTTGGTAATGATCCCGTCGTTGATCCCGGCGGCGATCGGCACAATCTTGAAGATGGAGCCGGGCTCGACGCTGTCGGTCACGCAGAAGTTGCGGGTCACGTCCGGCTTGATGCTGTCGCGGTCATTCGGGTTGAAGTTCGGCCGATTGGCCATGGCCAGGATTTCACCCGTCTGCGGGCGGACCACCACGGCGTAAATCTTGCGCGGCTGATGTTGAACCATCAGCTTGTCGAGTTGCTCTTCGACGGCGTGTTGGATGCTCAGATCAATCGTGAGCATGACCTGGTGGCCATCCTTGGGGGCTGTGTCCTTGCGGCGAAAGGCGGGAATTTCGCGGCGGCGACTGTCAATTTCCACCAGACGCTCGCCCGGCATCCCGCGCAGCTCTTGCTCCATCAGGCGTTCAATGCCCATGGCGCCGCGCTGCTTGTTATCGAGAAAACCAATGATCTGCGCGGCTAGGCCACCGTTTGGGTAGGCGCGCTTGCTCTTGGGCTCAATAATCAGGTCGCGCAGCTTAAGTTCCTTGAGGCGGGAGACGGTCGCTTCGTCCACTTCGCGCTTGAGGAGCGCGTACCCGTTCTTGGGGTCGAAGTCGGCGATGAGCTGGGCGGCATCCAACTGGAGGATGTCGGCGATTTGGGCGAGCCTAAATTCGGCTTTCTCGAGGTTACGACCATCTAGGCGAATGTCGTGGAGCAAGTAAGTCTGCGCCAGCTCAATGCCCGTCGTATCGACGATGCTACCCCGGCGCGGCGGAAGCTCAATCGCCCGCCAATGATTCTGCGTCGCCTCGGCCTCAAAGCGATCATGCCGATAGAGCATGATGTCAACCAGGCGCAAAGAAATGAGCGTGAACCCAAAGGCAAGGAACACGACCACATACAAAGCGCGCTGGCGTTGAGGCATCATAGGCAGATCAATTGGTTCTTAGATTGGGGGAATAGGTTCGGGCCAGGCTGGCTCCCGCGCCGGTGTCGCGACGGACGTGCGGCAGCTCCACCACCAGCACGAGGTTCTTGTTCCGGACCTTGCGCTGGAGTTCACTCGGGGCCTTCAGGCGGTTGATATCGGCAAAAAGCTGCTTGTTGCGCTCCACGATGCGCTGAAGCTCGCCCTCCTTCTCCGCGGTTTCGGAGGCGATGCGCATGATCTGGTTCTTGCAAAGGATGTAGCTCAGGCCGAGGACGGACATCAGCCCGACGATGAGGACATACTTGACGACGACCATCCACTGGAGGGACTGGCTGTTCTTAACGCGGTTGCGGCTGCTCATGGTGCTTGTTTTTCGTAGAGGTTGCGGAGGTGGGAGAGAGTGGAGCGTTCGTTAGGCCGAGTAGGCCAAGTCATTGCGCACGGCGATGCGCAGGCGGGCGCTGCGAGAGCGCGGGTTCTTCTCGATTTCGGCGTCGCTGGGTTTGAAGCGGCGCACGGTCTGGTAGTAGTGCTTGGGGTTGGGGATGGAATTGGGGATTTGCGGGGTGTCCAGGTAGGGCGAGGCGTGGCGGCGGAAGTACTCCTTCACCACGCGGTCTTCGCCGGAGTGGAAGCTGATCACCGCAAACCTCCCGTTGGGGTGGAGAAATTCGGTACCGAGGGGAAGGACGTCGGCGAGGACATCCGCTTCGCGGTTAACCGCCATGCGTAGAGCTTGGAAGACCGCCGTTGCTGGATGTACACGGCGAGCTCGCGCCGGACCTGACGCCCTCGCCACCACCTCAGCCAGCTGCGTCGTACTCGAGAAGGGCGCACGGGCTCGCTCGCGGACGATGGTCCGCGCGATGCGTCGTGAGTTGCGTTCGCCTCCGAGTTCATAGAAAAGATTCGCGAGTTCGGTTTCCTCAAGCTGGTTGACCAAGTCGGCCGCCGTACGCGGGCTGGAGCGGTCCATCCGCATATCGAGCGGGCCGTCGTTCTGAAAACTGAAGCCGCGCGCGGCCGTATCCAGCTGCGGCGAGGACACGCCGAGATCCAAGAGGAGCCCGTCGATCGTGCTCCAGCCGCGCCGTTCCAGGGCGACTGCCAGTTGGTTGAAGTTCACGTGTTGCCATTGGAAGGTCTCCGGGAATGTGGTGTGGAGGGCGTCAGCCGCGGGTTGTGCGTCGAGGTCTTGATCCAGGGCCAGAAGTTCTACGCCGGCTTCGAGCAGCGCTTGGCTATGGCCGCCGCGACCGAAGGTGCCGTCTACCCAGCGTTCTTGGGGCTGGGGCCGGGCGCCTTCCAGGAAGGACGCCAGGAGCACCGGGGCGTGGCCGGATGCAGGAGTCGAGGGGCTAGGTTGCGGGCTTTCGTTCCTCCGGGGTTTCAGTTGAGTTCAGGGGGTAAAGGTTGGGTTAGCTGGCCCGCAGAGTGGCCAGTGGGCTGTATTGGGGGCGACGCAGGCCGACCATTTCGTAAGCATTTCGGCGAGCCAGGCGGATGGTGGAGCAGCCGGTGGCGCGTCCATCGTTATCCTTGGCAGGGTTGAAGCCACATTGCATGAGTCGGCGGGTCATCATGGTCTTGCTTTTCATGGTCGTCTCTTTGGGTGGGGTCTGAGGGGGTTGGCGGCGCCGATCCTGTTTTCCACGCAAAGAGCAGGCACCTATCCCCTTGCGCGTTGGCTCGGCCGACACTCTCGTGCCAGCTGTTCCACAATCCTCTTCAGCATCAGCTTGTTGTCGCTGATCTGCCCAGGCTCATCACCTCGGCCGGGGCCGCCGCCCTCGCGGTCGACCCTCGGCTTCGGCGTGTTGTTCTGTGTCCTGAGAAAATGCATGGTCGTTTAGATGCCAGCGGCCGCTGCGGCGTCCTCCAGCGTCAGGTCCTGCGCGGGGAGCGCGGTCCATTTCTTCTTGTCCCAAATTTCAAAGTGATCCCCGCTGCCCACCAGGACCGCTTCCTTGTTCAAGCCGGCGTGGCTGCGCAGGTTCTCGCGCACCATCATCCGGCCAACCTTGGGATCGGGCTTGGCGGCTTGCGCGATGCGGGCCAGGGCTTCGATCTGCTTGCGGCGCGGGTCTTCCAGGCTGAGGGAGCCCATTTCTTCAATCTGCCGAGCTAACCAGGATTCCGGATAGACCTTGAGGCAGCCGTCCTTGGAGGGAAAGACGTGCAAGTTGGTCTCGTGACTCTCCCCGCGCCAGTCACTCGGCACGGTGATCCGGCCTTTGGCATCAAAGGAATGCTCAAAGGTGCTCAAATAGGAGCCACGGACAGGAGTTTGCATCTTAGACCACTTTGCTTAACTTTCTCTCCAATTCATGACACTTTTTGACACTTCGCGCCCTTTTGGTCAATCCTTTTTTCACAGATTTGCCTGAGATATAGTTACGCAACTCCCTGCAACCACAGTTATTTATTTATATGTATAATAATGTGCACAGAAAAAGACCGCGCGGCTTTTTGTTTATTTCTTTGTATATCAACAAGAGTAATCAACTCCACCAGAGCTAATTACATATCGCCAACGTGGCAAATCCGGTAACGGTGACGCCCCAACGGCGCCTTTCCCCTAGCACCTAGCGACCATCGAGCTTGCGGTTGCGACGGTTATCGTCGACCTGCAGCTCAATGGCTTTTTTCATCCGTTCGTCGAAGTTGAACGAGATGTAGAGGTAGTTGTTGTCGATTACCGTATCGATCTTAGCCGCCATGATCACACTATTGTTGTAGAGGACCACCAACTCGCGGCCCTGGTTATCTCGGGTCGCCAAAGAGAGAGCTCGCCCAGCAGCGTTACTAAAGCGCAGGCCAACTCCTTGGTAGTAGCCCGGTCGATTGGCCGGCTTGAAGGAGGCGGCTAGCACGTCGCTCTTGCTGATCACAGGCGGGACTTTGACCATGATCTTTTTCGGCCCCAGGTTGACGGGGCGAGCTTGAGTCGAAGCCACTCCCGTTACCCCGGTCTCGACGTAGATACCAAAGGTGATCTGCGGCTTATCTGCCCCACCAACGGCAAACGACACCACCAAAAAGAAAAGTGGAACACAAGGAGGTAGGAACGGAATAGCAGCTTCATGATCTTTATTTACTTAAAAATGCGTAACAAATATTCGGGAAAAGGTCAAAAAGAATTGAACGCTGAGCCCAAGTTCTTATCTAATAGGGTAATGAAGTTTCCGCTTGGTGCCAGTCTCTGTCTTGCCCTCGGCTTTTCGCTCGCGACCCCGGCGCTACCTCTGATGGCGGTGGATGTCGCCCCCAGCAAGCGCACCACCCCGCAAAAGTTTATCGATCCAGGCGGCAAACGCTTCCGGATCTTTGGCGGTGACCCAGGCCGCATCAACAAGGCGAACAACTTCGACCTCAAAGACTTTAAGACCGAGCTGAAGTTCAAGCAGGAGAATGTCTCCCTGGGCGAAGGAGCCGACGACCCCAGCTTTACCACTGTGGTCATCCCCACCTTTAGCGTAATCAATACCAGCAAAGGGCCCGCCACCCTGGAATTCCCGGATGCCCAACGCTTCGACATCCGCATCCTCAACTCCGCAGGGCAGGTCGTCTACGTTTGGTCCGCCGACAAGGTCTTTGTCGAGGCGATCGGCAAGTCGATCATCAACCCGAGCGATAAAATCAGCTTCCGAGAAAAGATCCCGCTCGAAGCTTTTTCCCCGGCGGCTCGTCCCGGGCCCTACGTGATGGAAGCCGTG
>CAWUJC010000188.1:0-5651 GCA_963922355.1 uncultured bacterium
AGAGCCACAGCGTGCATACAGAGGTAAGCGCCGCCATTTTCTCAAACCAAAATGGATACGTGATCAAAAATGGAAAGTGGGTCAGAACTCGCCTCGCATTCCTTGCTGTATGTCGTGTGCAATTTGCTCAGCAATGGAAATCGTAGGGAAGCGGTCGGTTCGCCTCTCGGAACTCTTCCATTACTTCGTCACACGCACGAACGGTAAGCGGCTGACCCAACAGCAAGCCGCCTCGTTGCGGAAAACGACGCTCCAAGCGAGCGATTCACTCAACATGGCGTACCGCATCGGCATTTGCCCGCAATCCCTACACTCGCCGGAAATGAACCTCCAAGAATACAACCAACCTCCCACGGAAGCTGCCTACCAAGCTGCCGCCAAACATCGTATTGATTCGCGGGAACGCAGTTACTATGACGAAAATTTATTTCTGGTGACGTACGAGGATGCACAATACCGAACTTTAAGCACTTCCGACTTGCGCAATTCCATGCTGACAGCGATCAAAGCAGGCCGCCCCATTCTCTACGTCTTTCGCTACAACGATGCCTATCGCAACATCAGTAGCGACAACCCGATTTACGGTACCTCACGCAGTCAAATTAATAGCGGGCATGTCTGTCTCGCCATCGGCTTCGATCTCGATATGGATACCGGAACAGATGAACCTGGCGCATTCCGCATGTTGGATTCACGCGGAGCTGACTTTGCCGACGGTGGATACTGGTGGCTTCCCTTCAGCCGCCTTCAGGAAACTTCTTTTTACTCCTGCTACGAAATCCAACAAGTCACGCCCACCCCATGAAATTCAATCGCTTCATCACTGCCATCCTCATCACGGTTTCTTTCACTGGCTGCGCCTCCGTCGTCCAAGTCGAAAAAGCTGAAAGAACGAAATCGCAATTACGAAAAGGTCTCTACTACTCGCTCCCCCAAACTCAGCTCGTCGTCTCTATCCCCCTACAACAAACGATCAAATCACCCTCCTCGCTCTATAAAATACAGGAACTATATGTACGAGAAAAATATGAACTAGACTCAACCAAGTCTACAGCAAAGACGGAGAAAGATGAGGACAAAAGCAAGACCATTGATCTCCAGAAAAACAACCAGACTGCGAGCAATACGGACCTAGAGAAACAAAAGCCCAAACCAAATGACACAAGCCCCAAAACTTTAGATAAATCTCTATCTAAAGCAGACATCCTTATTGGGCTATATAATGCTGGCTATTATGGCATCACAGAGGAACGCATCCATTTCTATTCTAAAAATAAGCCTACAACCGTAATTGAGCCTGGGATCACGATAACGCGAAAAGCCATCCCTGATGACGACAATGTCTTTCTCGTCAATCTCGATGAATCCATCATGGAGGACAGCGATCTAACTTTAGAACTCCTGGAGAATACGGTTATTTCCAGCGCTTCCACCCAAAGCACCAACCGCGCACTCGACTTTGCCGTCGCGACGATTGAGACAGGCGCTTCAATCACCGGTAAAATCGTCGGTTTGGGCATCGGCGGCGGCACTGAAGGTTCACGACTATCAGAAGGAGGGGTAAGAAAGATTACTTCAAAAGAGCTCTTTGAAACATATTTAAAAAGATTAAAAGAAATTAATGCAGAAATTGTAAAAATGTCTGATTGGATAAACATGAGGTCCGGAGTCCCTTTTGAATACTACAAAACTATTCTTGCCGAATACAAGAAGCAGGAATTGACATATTTAAACTTAATCTTAGGACAAGTAAGCCAAGAAAACAAATGGACCTTGATCTTTAAAGTTACACCAAAGAAAGAATGTCTCAAAAGGCCAAAATCTGTAGACCCAAAATCAATACGTGTAAATCTTGATCAAGCAGATTTATATCTCTCCGAAGAAATAAAAATACCTCCTTGTCTCGCGAATAACGCCTACCTTAAACCGGAACTAACAAAACACGCCAACGTTGATTTAAAGAATTTGAAACTGGTCCTCAAGCGCCCTTACAACCAGCCAGCCGATAAGGTCTATCCGCTGGATGAAAGCTACGACAAAGGGAGCTTTGTTTATCGCGTTCCCGCCAATGCGATCGTAGAAATCCTAGATGGAAAAACATTGAAATACAGAACCGATCTGATGATCGCACAATATGGGAGCTTGGCCCAATTGCCTAGAGACTTTCAGGGGAAGACGGCTCATGTTGACCTGATGGTTTATACCGATACCGGCGCGATCAAGAAAGCGGTGCTCAAGTCCACTGCCTTCCAGCCGTCTGAGTCGGTGGAAGCGGTGGGGCAGGCTGTGGGCAAAGTCCTCGATATCACCGAACGAGACCGAGACCTTATTCGCAAGAGAAAACTGAAGGATAGCCTGACGTTGGATAAAGAAATCAAGGCCCTCGAAGAAGAGCTCGGCGTGAATGCTTCCAACTGAGTTCACCCCCTGATATTGCCCTAGCAGCGCGACGATTGCGACCGTGACAACCTGAATGATTGTCGCTACATTTTCGTCTTTAATGGCTAAGTCGCCATCAACGGGCAGTTAGCTCAGTGGTAGAGCTACTGGTTTACACCCAGTTGGTCGGGGGTTCAAATCCCTCACTGCCCACATTTTCCTTGGCGAGTCGGCTAGGTACGAAGGAAATCCCCTTCCCCAGACACACGGCTCTGCTGCAATAGGTGTCGAACTCCGCTTGCATGAGTTCTACGACACAAAACTCATGAGCAATTTACCACCAAGCTCTCGCAAGGAGCCGAATCGTGACTTAGCGGTAAATTCGAGGCCTTTATCGCCTCTCCGCAAGGCCTCTCAACTAAGGCAGTCCACACGTCGGCCACCAATAGCGACATAAATCGCTCATTTGAAACGCCTTACCTATGTCATCGAACACAGCATATTCCCGTTATCCGATTCACATTACGCAATACTGCGCGTGCACAACTCATCGTAATCATTCAACAAGGTGCGGTTAGCGAAAAAATAACGCGGCGTGGTACTCATAGGTAACGGCAGAGAAAGGCAACAGAAGCGACATGGAGCTTCCTCTCTGTTCATGCTGCCCTGCAAGTCAACACACTAAGATTTTCAGGGAGTCAGAACAACCAACCCCTATCAACTAGGAAAACCACATGAGTAACACCCTTAAAAACACGGTCCTGATCGCAGCGGCCAGCTTCTGCTTGTCCACTGCGGCACATGCCCAGTTCCTTGATCCCAATCTACCCGGCCTGACCCAATACGACGGCTGGGAAAACCTGACGATTACCAATCCGCAGATTGCCGGTGCTGGCTTTCCGGGCTTCCCGGGTTCCGCTCCTTGGCCGGAAGCGATTGAATCCGACGCCGCCGGTTCGGCCGATGCCACTTTTGATAAGACCTCTGGCTTCGGTTATCCTGCTGGTTCCAGCATCTACTCCTCCCCGTTTGGTAACGGGACCTACAACATCTCCGATGACACGCCGCTGGGAAGCCTCGACACCATCGTCTTCCAGATTCAGATTGGCAGCGGTTCAGCCGGCTGGCTTGATAGCGATCCGACACTGACGATCAATGGTTCGCAAACCGTCTCGCTATTTAAAGATGGCACGATCAGCAATGTCTTTGATCCGGATGGCCCCTTCGGCGCGATTGACCTCGCCGTCTTGGGATATCAATGGGATGTGCGCGGCCTTGGTCCGATCACCTCGTTCGACATCGACTTCACTACCGCTGGAACCAGCACCACCATTTACGCCATGCAATTGGATCAAAGCAGCCAATTTCGCGGCGTGGCCGTTCCAGAACCGGCGACCTCTGCCGGTCTGATTCTGGCCGGTGCCATCACCTTGTTTGCCCGCCGCAAGCGGAACAAGTCCTGAGATTTCATCTCGTTAATAAGTTAAGTAAATCATTCGTCTCGTTGGGAAAGCCCCGCCCTTGTGGTGGGGCTTTCTTTTTTCCTTGAAGCACCAGCTCTGAAATAGTTAGTGATTTCTCTTTCCATTCTCCGCCGCAAGCCGCATGTTCTCGTCGGTTTCTCGAGAGCCTAGAGCCCGCCTCAACGCCTCGCCACACGGCCTATCAGCAACGAGCCCTTGCTCTTTGCACCAAGCCATCCCGCCCCCGGAGCAAGTCTCAGCGATGAAGGATTGATCAGGGTCTAACCTCCTCATCGCCCACCCGCTCCAGGCGGCGCGTCAGGATTCGTCCGCCCGCGTTGCTCCGGCACCTCCGGCCTCTGGGCCTACTTCCTATGACAGACAACTCCTCCCTGACCTTTTCCCAACTCGGCCTGGCCGAGCCCATCCAACGCGCCCTGCGCGACAAGGACTACACAACACCTTCCCCCATCCAGGCGAAGGCCATTCCCGTTGTGCTAGAGGGGCGCGATCTCCTGGGTGCTGCCCAAACCGGCACGGGCAAAACCGCTGCCTTCTGCCTCCCGCTCCTGCATCGCCTCACCACCCACGGCCGTCCGGCGGGCAAGCACCGTTTCCGCGCCCTTATCCTCACGCCGACGCGCGAGCTTGCCGCCCAAGTGGGTGAAAACCTCGCGCTCTACGGGAAGCACCTGGAGCTCCGCCACACCATCATCTACGGCGGCGTCAGCCAGCAGAAGCAAGTGCGCGCCCTCGCTCGCGGCGTGGACATCCTCATCGCCACCCCGGGTCGTCTGCTCGACCTCCACAACCAAGGCCACCTCAAGTTCGATGCGGTGGAAATCCTCGTCCTGGACGAAGCCGACCGCATGCTCGACATGGGCTTCCTCCCTGACATCAAGAAAGTCGTCGCTGCCGTTCCGACCGAGCGTCAGTCCCTCTTCCTCAGCGCCACCCTCGCGCCAGAAGTCGTCACCCTGGCCGAATCCATTCTCGACCAGCCCGAACGCGTCACCATCGCCGCCAAGCAGACGACCGCTGCCGGCATCCAACAAGGCATGGCCTTCCTCTCTGCCAAGCAAAAGCCAGAGCTGCTGCTTCAACTCCTGCGAGCTCAGCTTGAGTTGGAAGGGCTCAACCTCACCCTCATCTTTAGCCGTACCAAGCACGGGGCGAACCGCCTGGCCGAAAACTTAGACAAGCAGGGGATCCCCTCGGTAGCCATCCACGGGAACAAATCCCAGGCCGCACGGCTAAAAGCGCTGGACCGCTTCCGTTCAGGCAAGAGCCCGGTCTTGGTCGCCACGGATGTCGCCGCCCGCGGCATTGATGTGAAGAACATCACCCTCGTCATCAATTACGACCTTCCCGAAGAAGCCGAAAGCTACGTCCACCGTATCGGCCGCACGGCCCGCGCCGGTGCCGAAGGCTTGGCCATCTCCTTCTGCTCCCGGGAGGAGGTCTACTACCTGCGCGAAATCGAAAAGCTGATCCGAAAGCCAGTCCCGGCTTGGCGCGAGCACCCTTATCACGACGACGCCATCGAACGCCTCGTCAAAAGCAACGAGCGGGTGAGTAAACCACCTCGCGGCGGCCAGCGCGGCGGCGGCGGTCGAAATGGAAACCGTCCCCCACGCCAAGGTCAAACTGACGGCACCTCTGGCGGCTCTCGTCCCCCACGGCGCCGGAAACCCAAGCCGCCTTCTTTCAGCGCGCAATTGCCGAGGATATTGAAGAGCCAGCTTTCGCGGATCGGCTAGATCAGATGCGCAAGGCGCGTAGGGCCTAAAGCTGAGTGCCCCAGCAGAG
>CAWUJC010000189.1:0-5605 GCA_963922355.1 uncultured bacterium
CGACCAGTTCGTGCCGAATCACATCCACTTCTTGGAAGCGGATAAACTCCAACCCCTTGGTTCCGGCCAAAGCCTGCATGGCTTCAACCAAGCCGGACTTGTTGCCGCGGGACAAATCGACCTGGGTAGGATCACCCGTCACCACGCATTTGGAATCCTGGCCCAAACGGGTGAGGAACATGAACATCTGCTCGGTGGTGGCGTTCTGGCCTTCGTCGAGGATGACAAAGGCGTTGGAGAGCGTGCGACCACGCATATAGGCCAGCGGCGCAATTTCGATGATGCCCTTGTCCATGTAGCGCTGTGTCTCCTCGTTATCGAGCATGTCTTGCAACGCGTCGTACAGTGGACGGAGGTATGGGAAAAGCTTCTCCTGGAGATCGCCCGGGAGGAAGCCAAGAGCTTCGCCGGCTTCTACGGCGGGGCGGGTCAGGATAATGCGGCTGACTTCCTCGTTGTGGAGCGCCGCCACCGCCATCGCCATGGCGAGGAACGTCTTACCGGTACCAGCCGGGCCGATGCCAAAGACCAAATCGTGCTGCCGAATCGCCTCGACGTACTGCTTCTGCTGCAGCGTCTTGGGGACAATCGGCATTTTTTTGGGAGAAAGCTGAATCTTGGCCGAAAGCAGGTCCGGCAGCTTAGGCGCCTCGCCGTTGCAGACGCTGTCCAGGGCGAAGTTAAACTCGTGCCGCCGCAGGTACATGCCCTGGGTCTTGGCCAGGTGGAGCTGCTCGAAAACTTCCTTAGCTTTGCGAACGTTTTCCTCAAAGCCTTCAATTTTGATCCAGCCGTCCCGGGTGGTCAGCTTAACCCCCAACCGCTCCTCAATAATGTGGAGGTTTTGAGGATCGTTGAGGTAAAGCACCTGGAGGGCGCGTGCGTTTTCGAAATCAAGCTGCTCGGTGGTCATCACGTGTTGCCAAAGAGACTACGCCTCAAGGCCATCAGGCCAAGAGGCTTTTTTCCCGAACTGAAGCGCGTGCCTAAGCGGTAGCAGCGGCTTCCAGCGAAGCGAGGTAGCGCTCGGCGGAAATCGCGGCCGCGCAGCCCGTCCCGGCTGCTGTAACTGCCTGGCGGTAAACCGGATCAGCCACATCGCCAGCCACGTAGACGCCTTCAACGTTGGTCCCAGCCACCCCGTGCGGTTTCAAATAGCCACCCTCGTCCGTCTCGAGCTGGTCGCCAAAGATCTGCGTGTTGGGCGTGTGCCCAATAGCCACAAAGACACCAGCGGCATCCTGGGTGGACTCTTCGCCGGTCTGGTTGTTCTTCAGGCAAACGCCTTCGACGCTGTCGCTACCGAGGATTTCGAGCACTTCGGTATTCCAGATCGGCTTGATCTTCTCGTTGGCCAGGGTGCGCTCCGCCATAATCGGCGAGGCTCGAAGGCTGTCGCGGCGGTGGACCAAGTAAACAACTGAGCCAAAGCGGGTCAAGTACATCGCTTCTTCGCAGGCGCTGTCGCCGCCGCCCACCACGATGAGCGGCTTGTCGCGGAACATCGGCAGCGCGCCGTCGCAGGTCGCGCAGTAGGTCACGCCTTTGTTCTCCAACAGGCTTTCACTCTCCAAACCCAACTTGCGGGGCGATGATCCGGTCGCGACGATGATCGTCTGCGATTCCATCTCCTCACCGTCCACTGTCAGCTTGAACGGACGCGTGCTGAGATCAACGTTCTCCACCGAAGCACCGTACTGCACCTTGGCGCCAAAGCGCTCGGCCTGCTTTTGCATGTCCATCATCAGCTGTGTGCCGTCGATGCCTTCCGGGAAACCCGGGAAATTTTCCACGATCGTCGTCGTGGTCAAAAGACCGCCGGGCTGCATTCCCGTCAGCACCAGCGGTTCGAGGTTGGCGCGGCCTGCGTAGATCGCGGCGGTCAGTCCGGCGCAGCCGGTTCCAATGATGGTGACTTGTTCCATAACTTACTTTCTGGGGTAAATCTGTTGTCTATTTCTGAGGGGCAGATAAAGTCGCACGAATGAACGCTGATGACAAATGCTCGGATAAATTGGAGGAACTTTTCCGCATGCAGGAAGCCCTGAACCTGCGCATCGGAGTCGACCTCCGGAACCTCTCGGATGAGGACAAGACCAAATGGGTGCTCAATTACACCCGGGCCATGACGCAGGAGCTGGCCGAGCTAACGGACAGCGTGCCGTGGAAGTGGTGGGCCAAATACCAAGACCTGGACGAGCAAAACGCCCGGGTCGAAGTTGTGGACCTGCTCCACTTTCTCATTTCCCTCGCCCTCACCTTAGGGATGAGTGCCGAAGACGTCTTCGACGCCTACCTGAAGAAAAACGAGGTCAACTTCAAGCGACAAGAAACCGGCTACGCCGAGAAAGATCACGACGATAGCCGGCATATCTAAGCCAGGCTAGGTTGGCTTATTTCTTGTCGTCAGCCTTATCTTCAGGATAGACGTCACCCCCCGCCTTCGGTTCTTCCGGGGCGGGAGCTTCTTCCTTCACTTCAGCCTCGGCAGCGGGAGCTTCGGCTTCTTCAGCCTTAGGGGCCTCTTCTTTGGCCGGGGCCTTCTTGGCTTCGGTCTTGGCGGCAGTCTTCTTCGGCTTGTCGCTCTTCTTCAGTTCGCCTTCGACCCATTCGATGATGGCCATTGGCGCGGCGTCGGAGTGACGCGGCCCAAGCTTGATGATGCGGGTGTAGCCACCTTCGCGCTCGTTGTACTTGGGGGCCAAGTCGGCAAAGAGCTTACGGACGGCATCCTGCTGGCGGAGCTGCGCGATCGCCTGGCGACGGTGGTGTAGCGTGGCCTTCTTGCCCAGCGTGACCATCTTTTCCGCCAGCGGACGCATTGCCTTGGCCTTGGCCAAGGTGGTGGTCACACGGTTGTGGCGGATCAGGTCCGAAACCAGGTTGGACAGCATCAAGTCGCGGTGCTGCGACAGGCGGCCCAGCTTGACAGTGTTCTTACGGTGTCTCATGTGCGGGGTTCCTTATTCCTCGATGCCTTCCGGCGGCACGTCGAGCATGTTGGGGTCAAACTTCATGCCCAGCGAGAGGCCGAGCTGCTGGAGCTTGTCCTTGATTTCGTTCAGCGACTTCTTACCAAAATTGCGGTACTTCAGCATTTCGGCTTCGGTCTTCATGGCCAACTGACCGACGGTGGTGATGTTGGCGTTGTTCAGGCAGTTGGCTGCGCGAACGGAAAGCTCGATCTCGTTGACGCTCATGTTGAGCAACTTCTTGAGCTTGCTGTCCTGCTGGCTGACCTGCGGGGCGCTTTCTTCGAACTCGATGCTCTCCTTGTCGAAGTCGGCAAAGATATCGAGGTGATGGCGCAAAATGGCGGAAGACTGGAGGAGGGACTCGTCCGGGCTCATGCGGCCATCGGTCCAGACGTCCAGGATAAGCTTGTCGTAGTCCGTCCGCTGGCCAACGCGGGTGTTTTCCACCGCGTACTTGACCTTACGAACCGGGGAGAAGATGGAGTCCACCGGGATGGTACCAATCGCCTGCTCTTCGTGCTTGTTGTCTTCGGCGCGGGCAAACCCACGGCCGACCTTGACTTCAAATTCGGCTTCGAAGCGCTGCTTCTTGTCCAGCGTGGCGATGACCTGCTCTGGATTGATGATTTCGACACCGGAATCGATGCGGATATCGGCGGCGGTCACTTCGCCTTCCTTCGTCACGTTGAGGTAGAAGGTGCGGGTGTCGCGGTTCGGCAACTTGAAGAGGACTTTCTTGATGTTGAGGATGATGTCGGTCACGTCCTCAACCACACCCGGCAGGGTGGTAAATTCGTGCATCGCGCCCTCGATCTTCACGTTGCTAACGGCGGCGCCTTCCAGCGAGGAAAGCAGCACGCGGCGCAGGGAGTTGCCCAGCGTGTGGCCGTAGCCGGCTTCAAAAGGCTCGGCGACGAAAGTCGCGAAGCTATCGGTGGCGGTTTCTTCGACTTTGTTGAGCTTGCTCGGTTTTTCGAAGCGTCCTAAGCGAATTGGCATATTGTCTTGAAAAAGCTGGGTTCCCCGGTCGAAGCGTTTGCCGAACGCGAAGCCGGACCGACAGCTTTTCTCCTGGTAGAGCGCGGGTTGGTGAAAAAGGGCGGCACCCGGCGCTCGATCGGGTTCCGCCCTTGAGGGGGGATTGAAAACGGCGACCTTGCAGCCGCCGTCTCAAAGTGTTCTTGGTGAGGATTAGCGAGAGTAAAGCTCAACCACGAGCTGCTCGTTGGCGATCGGTGCGATCTCCTCGCGCGACGGCACGTGCTTGATTTCTCCCTTAAAGTTGTCCTTGTCGGCCAGGAGCCATTCTGGCACCTGAGCGATTTGGGTGGCTTCGATGCCCTTCCCGGCTAGCTGGCGGCTAACGGCGGAATTTTTCACCTCGATGGCGTCGCCCACCTTGACCTGATAGCTCGGGATGTTGACCCGATGGCCGTTGACCAAGATATGCGCGTGAGAAACCATCTGCCGAGCGGCGCGGCGAGACGGGGCAAAGCCGAGACGGAAGACGACGTTATCGAGACGCATCTCCAGCATCTGGAGCATGTTGTCACCGGTCACGCCTTTCTTGCGCAGAGCAATTTCGTAATACTTGCGGAACTGCTTTTCCATCAGCCCATACATGTAGCGTAGCTTCTGCTTCTCGCCGAGGGCGATCGCGTACTCGCTCTGCTTGCCGCGGCGGCGTTCGCCGTGCATGCCCGGGGGGTAATTCTTGCGTTCCAGGGCGCCATGGCCGCCAAAAAGCGGCACACCATAACGGCGGCTCTTCTTACAACGGGGTCCTAAATATCGTGCCATTTTCTTGTCCTACTTGCTATGGGGTTACACGCGACGCTGCTTGCGCGGACGGCAGCCGTTGTGCGGCACGGGCGTCACATCCGTGATGGAGTTGATTTCGAGGCCGATGGCCTGGAGGGCGCGGACGGCGCTTTCGCGACCAGTACCCGGGCCCTTGACCTTAACGGTCACTTCTTTCAGGCCGTGGCCCATGGCCTGACGGCAAGCATCCTGCGCCACCACCTGGGCGACGTAAGCCGTGGACTTCTTGGAACCACGGAAACCGCATTTACCGGCGGTCGACCAGCCGATGACGTTGCCGTTCATGTCGGTGATGGTGACCTGCGTATTGTTAAAGGTGGCAGAAATGTGGGCGATGCCCTGCGTCACGTTCTTAAAGCCCTTGGCCTTGACGATCTTCTGCTTGGTGACCGGGCTGGCATCAAGAGAAAGCGGATCTTCTTCGGCTTCCTTGCTTTCTTTGGCTTCGGTGCCTTCCTTGGTGTCCTTCGTGTCCTTGGCTTCAGCCGGCTTGTCGGCCGCTTTCTTTTCCGCCTTGGGCTCGGCCTTCTTCGGCTCAGCCTTTTCGGCCTTATCAGCAGCCGGGGCCTTTTCTTCCTTCACAGCGGCCTTGGGCGCTTCTTCCTTGGCCGGGGTGGCCGGAGCAGCTTCTTCCGCAGGGGTCTTCGGCGTTTCTTCGGCCGGAGCGGGGGATGACTTATCTTCAGACATGTTCGTATTCTTTAGTTAGGCGGCTTAGACCTTGCCGGCCTTGGCGTTCTTGTTGCGCTGGACGCCGACGGTGCGGCGCGGGCCCTTGGCCGTCCGCGCGTTGGTGGAGGTACGCTGGC
>CAWUJC010000190.1:0-5603 GCA_963922355.1 uncultured bacterium
ACGGCGGGCTCGAAGTAAATGACCTTGCCGTCCTCATCGTGCACCATGTCGCCATAGGTGCGGCGGATGGAGGGGGCCTCGTAGTCGCCGACGGCTTCTTTGATGCGCTCGATGGCATCCTCGCCACGGAAGAGCAGCAGCAGGCAGCGCTGGCGCAGGCCGGAGAGCGAGGGGCTGAAATTCTTCATCACGTAGTTGTGGACGAGCATGGACATGCGCGGGTCGGGGTTGCCGGCCAGCGTATCGCGGGAGAGGAGGTCGGCCAGCTCGCGGGCGCGTTCGGGGCTGGGGGCAAACATCATCGCGCCAGCCAGTTCCAGGGCGGTTCGCGTCAGCAGCCGGGTGAGCACACCTCCAGCTCGGGCTTTGTGCAGCGTGCTCGGGTTGAGAATCACGCAGCTCAGCTCGTTGTCGTCACCAATGCGATAAGCCAATGCCATACGAGGTAGCATCCTAAAATACTTTCTACTTCCGTCAACGTAATAAGGTGGATGGCGAGGCCAGGATTTCCTGAAGTTTTGGTGCTTCTCGCAGCTTTCTGTTGCGCCTTGGCACATTTTAGCTACATAGGGTGTCTACCCCATAACGTTGACTTTATGAGCATTTTTGATTTCCACATCCTCCGTAAGAACTACGACGAAGGTCGTCCGCATTTCAGCCCCATCGTGCTGGAGAAGCTGAAGAAAGTCGTGGGCAACCATACGGTGTTCAACTCCGTGGCCGACATCAACTGCGGCACGGGGGAATCCACCCTGGCTCTGCGCCCCATGGCCAAGGAGCTGATCGCCACCGATCCTGCCGGTGCGATGATTGATCTGGCGGTGGCTGATCCCAAAATCACGTACAAGATTTGCCCGGACACGAAGTTGGAAGTCGAAGACGCCAGCCGCGACTTTGTGTTACTGCAGTTGACCTACCACTGGCTGGACCGCAGCGCCATCCTCAAGGAATGCCACCGCATCCTCCAGCCCACAGGTTGGCTGGTGATGTACCAGAATGCGTTCTCTGGCGAGATGCATTTCCGCCCCGAGTTTGAAGAGTGGTACACCAAGGTCTTTCTGGAAAAGATGGAGATCCCCTCGCGCGACACCAAGCCGATGACCCTCGACGAAGCCGAGGACCATGGCTACGACTGGATCGAGCGGGAGCGTTACACGCACGATGTTGCGATGACGGTTGAGGATCTCGCCCAGTATCTCCTCTCCCATTACGCCGCCAGCAAGCCGGAGTACGCCGAGCTGGAAGAAGCGGAAGCCCAGAAGAAATGGGACGAGAGCAAGGAGTGGTTGATCCAAGAATTGAAGCCGTTTTTCTCCAAATCCAGTGCTCTTTTCCCGTTTGGCGGGTCGATCTGGTACCTGCGCCGTAAAAAGTAGTCGCTTGTAGATAAAGCGCTGATGATAAGCGCTTTAAGAATGGATTGAGCCGCGAAGCTGCCCGGATATTTCCCTGGGGAGTGAAAAAAGCAGGCGAAAAAAAGAAAAAAACGCACTTTTTTTTGAACCGGAGGAGCTTTCTCGGGTCTTACCCAATAGAAAGTTTTAGATAGTTCGTTAGCTCTCCTCCTAGTAAACAAGCGGCGCCACCCCAGCGCCGCTTGTTTGTTTTTAGAGAGCGAGGCTGCACGCAATGAAAGCTCAACCCGGCATCGGCATATCTACTGCTGCTCATACCCGTGGGAAACAGGGTTGCCAAGCCGGGCGGGAGTCTCCATGATGCCCCGCTCTAACCTGATCGAACCCAAGAATTATGCGTCACACCATTTCCGTGTTGGTCGAAAACAAGTTCGGCGTGCTGACCCGCATCGCCGGCCTGTTTAGCGGCCGCGGCTTCAACATCGACACGCTCAATGTCGGCCCCACCACCGAGCCCTCCACCTCCCGCATGACCATCGTCGTCAAGGGAGATGACCGGACGCTCGATCAGGTCGTCAAGCAGCTCAACAAGCTGGTGGACGTGATCAAGGTGATCGACTTCCGCGACGGCGAGTTCGTCGACCGCGAGTTGGTGCTCGTCCGCGTGAAGGTGGACGGGAAGAGCCGCGCCGAGGTGATGCAGATTTGCGATATCTTCCGCGCTAAGATCGTGGACGTGCAGCCCCACAGCCTCACCATCGAAGTGACCGGTGACGAAGGAAAGATCAACAAGTTCCTACGTCTGATGGACAACTTCGGCGTGCTGGATCTCTCCCGCACCGGTAAGGCTGCCTTGCCGCGCGAGTAAATGCCCGAACGGAAATGGGGCGCCGTGTTTTCATCTGTGGCTACCCCAAGAGTGGCAACACTTGGCTGACCCGTCTGACCGCCGATCTGCTTGGCTGCCCCAGTGGTGGCTTCTTGGAGCCGGACGGCGAAATCCGGCACGACAACAGCACCGAGGGCTTGCACCGCGTCTCCCGCTTCGTTTGCCACAAGACCCACTTGCGGCCGCACCAACTGCAAGCTTTGGCCCGCCCGCGGGATGTCATCATCACCGTGGTGCGCGATCCGCGGGACGTACTGATTTCCTCTCGGCACCATTTTCAGTATCGGGCGTTTGAGTCTTACCATCGTCAGCTGCGTGAAAAGAAGCGGAACTGGCAAAAAGCGGTCTTCGAATTTTTCTTTAAACGGCGCCCCCGTTACCCGGAGGAGATGGCTGAACTCATGCTTCGTGGGGGCGAAGAGGTGCATCCCTGGCTGACCATTCCCTGGAAACAATACATCAACGAATCTTTGGAATCGGGGGTTTGTGTGGTTCGTTACGAAGATTTGCTGGCGGATTCACCCGGGGAATGTCGGCGCATCCTGCAGGCGGTTGGCGTCGAGCGAACCGAAAAGAAAATTGCCGATGTCTCGGAGCGGCAGTCCTTTTCCCAACGGAGAAAGCAATTCGAAGCACGCGGCCAGAAGCGGCACGTTCGCTTTCTGCGCGAGGGCCGCGCCGGGCAGTGGCGTGAGGAGCTTTCGCCCGACTTGCTCGCCAGGCTCGACGCGGAGTGGGGGAGCATATTGCAACGCCTTGGCTACACCTTAAGCACGTCCGCAGCGTAGCTGACGAGTGATCCTCCGGCTGACGTCGACGACCGCAGGTCGCCTTCGAGTTGCGTTCAAAACCACGACGCTTTTCCTCCAGGCTCTTGGAGGCGAGCACCTTTTTTGTTTTCAACTGGGGCAAAGTTCGCCAGAGTGCCTCTCCCCTCGAAATCGGGCGCCTGACGCTGGGCTGAGATAGCCGCGTCCGCCGGGCGAGGAAATCACGACAAACTAATTCATTCCCCAACATCCGAAGAAAGAAAAAGAAGATGCCTGCCAAAGTGTACACTGCCAAAGACGCCGACCTGCGTAACCTGAAGAACAAGACGGTCGCCGTTATCGGCTTCGGCTCCCAGGGCCACGCCCACGCGCTTAACCTTAAAGACAGCGGCTGCAACGTCATCATCGGCCTCTACGCCAAGAGCAAGTCCATCCCCGTGGCCAAGAAGGCCGGGTTCAAGGTCATGGACAACGCCGCCGCCGTGAAGGCCGCCGACGTCATCATGATCGGGGTGCCGGACATGAAGCAGGCCGACGTGTACACCAAGGACATCGAGCCGAACCTGACCAAGGGCAAGACGCTGCTCTTCACCCACGGCTTTGCGATTCACTTCGGCCTGATCAAGCCGCCGAAGGACGTCAACGTCATCATGGTCGCGCCGAAAGGCCCGGGCCACACCGTTCGTAGCCAGTACCTCGAAGGCAAGGGCGTGCCGTCCCTCATCGCCATTGACCAAGACCCGAGCAAGAACTCCAAGAAGATCGCGCTCGCCTGGGCCAAAGGCATCGGCGGTATCCGCGCCGGCGTCATCCAGACGACCTTTAAGGAAGAGACCGAGACGGACCTCTTTGGCGAGCAGGCCGTGCTTTGTGGCGGCACCAGCGCGTTGATCAAGGCCGGCTACGAAGTGCTGGTCGAAGCCGGGTACCAGCCGGAAATGGCGTACTTCGAATGCTTGCACGAGCTGAAGTTGATCGTCGACATGATCAACGAAAGCGGCATCGCCGGCATGCGCTTCTCTATCTCCGAGACGGCTGAGTTTGGCGACTACACCCGCGGCCCGCGCGTCGTTACCGCGCAGACCAAGACGGCCATGCGCAAGATTCTCAAGGAAATCCAGACCGGCAAGTTCGCTCGCGAGTGGGTGGCCGAAGCCAAGGCGGGTTACCCGAAGTACAAGAAATTCCAGAAGGACGAAGCCAAGCACGGCATCGAGAAGTGCGGCACCCGCCTGCGTGGTCTCATGCCGTGGATCGGCAAGAAGAAGATCAAGGGCGCCCAGGCGGCTTACTAGGCAGCTTGGCGTTGCCTCTTGTTTACCTGTTTCTTGAAGCAACAACTCTGGAAAAGGCGGCACTCGATGCCGCCTTTTCTGTGTCTCCAAGCCGTCTTTAACCTTGGCTTGCCACCTCATCAGCGGCGTGACAGTCTGACCACTCCAATGAAGACCCCCGTTGTTTTCCTGCGCGGCGTGGTGCTGGCCCTGGTGGCCGCGACCATGTGGACTCCTGCCACCCTCCCGGCCCAGACGAAAGATCCGGCGAAGATCGCCGAGCTAAGGACGAAGTTCAACGAGGGGCGCAAACTGCTGGATGAGGGCAAGGCCCTGGAAGCGCTGGAAATCTTTAACGCCGTTTTGGAGGAAGAGCCCAAAGCCCGTGGCTCCCTGATGATGGCCGCCATCATTAACATGAACTTGGCGCGCTTCAGCAAGGCCGTGGAACTGCTCAACCGCTTTCGCTCCCTCGAGCCCAACGATCCCAACGGCATCTCCATGCTCATCCAGGCCCATCAGGCGCTCGGGAACAGCAAGGACGCCGAAGCCATGATCAAGCAGCTCAAGCAGCTGCGCGCTACCGGGGGAGTGCCGGGGCTGAGCGAGGAGGATATGTTCCTGCGCGAGCGCGTGTCGCGGCCGGACCGCTCCACCGTCGACATCATGGAGTTTTACGACTATCGCAAAAAGCCCTATCGCCTCTACATGGCCAACGTCACCCTGCCGAACGGCAAGCTGGCCCGCCGCCTGGACGTGGCCTACGACCCGGAGGCGTCTAAGACTGTCCGCGCCAAAGACCCCAAGTTCCGCGACGCCCAGGTCTTCTACATCAACGAGTACAACTTTGGCCCGGACGGCAAGCTGGCCGGCGTCGATGTCTATCGCCAAGTTTTTGCCCGGCCGCCCTACGACAAAGCGCGCGACTGGTTGATCGACGCCGTGATCGCTCGGCCGATGCCGATGGCCAAAGGCAAAGTCGAAAACGGCCAGGTCAAATTCCCCGAGCCCGTCATTAAGTAAAGGCCAAAGCCCAAACTGCCACAACGCAAAGGCAGAGGCACGGAGGCAGAAGGGATGAGGGATCTGGGATAAGCCGGGTGCAGCACCACTCTGCCGAACAAAACCTTTGATGATCGCCAAAAGTGCGGAGGGCGGTGCTTAAGCGCCGCCGCGCAATACCTTAGCGGGTTTTGGAGGCGGCGGAACGGGAAATCACGTTCGGATTTTTGGCCGCGCGGCGTTTCTCTTCGGTCTTGGGTTTGATCGTCGGGGGCGCGAGGTAAGAGACGCGGCCGTCGGCCTGCCACTTGTT
>CAWUJC010000191.1:0-5597 GCA_963922355.1 uncultured bacterium
TATCGTGACCCTCGAGATTGCCTCGCCCCGGACGCGTGAGGGGCTGAAGCGGGTGCGTCGCATCATGGATCGCAACGCCAAGTATGTGGATGCCGTCAACACCACCACCAATGCTGGTGGCGTTCCCTCTCTTCACTCTACCGAGACGGGGCAAGTGGTGATGGAGTATGGCGTGGAATCCATCATCCAGTTTTGCGGACGTGATCACCACAAGGAAGACTTCCTGACGGAGTTGGAAAAAGCCATGGACATGGGTTTCAAGAACTTCCTGCTCTTGACCGGGGATTGGCTGCCCGACAAGGAACGCAAGGTGGCCAAGCCAACTTGGTTCCCGATGGATAGCTCGCAGATGATCCACTTTGCCAACCAGAAGTTGGCCGAGTGGCAAGAGCGGCGCGGCATGGTGCCGTTCTTCGGTTGCGCGGCGAATCCCTTCTCCACCCCCATGAACATCAGCGTTGAGCGCCTGGCCTTTAAACGCGCGGCAGGGGCGCGTTTTTGCCAAACACAGGCCATCACGCATGTGCCGACCTTCGCCGAGTGGTATCGCCAGGTCCGCCATCATCGCGAGACTGATCCGAAGTTGACCATCCCCTCCATCCCCTTGATCGGTAGCCGAAAGCTCTTCGGCATTCTTTGCCGTCTCCCAGGCGTCTACGTGGCGCCGGAGCTGCACGCCATCGTCGAGCAGGATGACTTCGAGCGCGCTTGCCTGGATTGGGCTTTCGAGATTGCCGATGGCGTCATCGAAGAAGGAGCTGCCGGTATCCACGCCATGAACTTTGGCATGTCGCCCGAGTTTATGGATGAATTCTTTAACCAAATTCGCGATCGCGCCCAACAGGCCCGCCTGCGTGGTAACGTGGAGATCATTCCCGCCCACGTTTAAGAGCTTTCACAGGCAATTCCGCCTTTTGAAATACCTACTGAGTTAGAAAGGAAAAACACAACATGCCCACCACCCCGAACTACCCGAACCTGGAAGCCAAACTCCAGGCCCACTCCAGCCCCGTCGACATGCTGCGCCACGCCCAGACCGGCGGCTACGAATTCCCGTTTGCCAGCCAGTACACCAATTGGCGGGACGAGCAGGCAGCCTGGCAGGAAAGCGTCGTCCTCTTCGACCAGTCCTTCCACATGACGGATGTTTACTTCGAAGGCCCGGACGTGAAGGCGCTGCTCTCCAAGGTGGGGGTGAATACCCTCAAGAATTTTGGGGCGAACAAGGCCAAGCAGATCGTGGCCTGTAACCCGGATGGCCACGTCATTGGTGATGCCATTCTCTTCGGCCACACGGACGAAAAAGTTAGCGTCGTCGGTCGTCCTTCGGTTCCCAACTGGGTGCACTACAATGCCGAGGTCGGTGGCTTTGACGTCAAGGTCACGCGCGATGAACGCACGGTGAGCAACAAGGATCACCGCATGATCTACCGCTATCAGATTCAGGGGCCGAACGCCCTCGAGCTGATCAAGAGCCTGCACGAAGGAGAGTTTCCGGAGATCAAGTTCTTCAACCTGGGAGACCTGAAGATCGCTGGCAAACACGTGCGCGCCCTCAACCACAACATGTCCCGCATGGGTGGCTTGGAACTCCACGGTCCGCACGAGGATCGTGACATCATCCTGGAGGCTCTCTTGGAGAAGGGGCCGGAGTTTGGTCTGGTGCAAGGCGGCAGCCGCGCCTACTCCACCGTCTCTCCGGAAAGCGGTTGGATTCCGTCGCCGATGCCGGCGCTGTACTCCGGTGAAGCCATGAAGCCTTACCGCGAATGGCTCAGTGCCGACGGTTTTGAAAGCAACGCTTCGCTCGGCGGCAGCTTCTACTCCGACAAGATTGAAGACTACTACCAGACCCCGTGGGACCTGGGCTATGGCCGTCACGTGAAGTTCGATCACGACTTCATCGGTCGCGAAGCGCTCGAGAAGCTGGCGGACCAGCCGCACCGCCGCAAGGTTTGGCTCAAGTGGAACGACGAGGACGTGCTCAAGGTCTTCGGCAGCCAGCTGGGCAGTGGCCCGCGCTACAAGTACATGGAAGTGCCGAACGCGTATTACTCGATCCTGCCGTTCGACAAGATCTCGGCCGGGGGCAAGATGGTGGGCCTTTCCACCTACACGGTGTACACGGTCAACGCTGGTTGCTGGTTCTCGCTCTCCATGGTGGACGAAGACGTCGCCGATGGGACGGAAGTGACCGTGCTTTGGGGCGAAGAGGACGGCGGCTCCCGCAAGCCGGTCGTAGAGCGCCACGAACAGACCGAAATCCGGGCCACGGTGAGCTATGACCGACTCAACGAATCCTAAGACGAGCACCACGCTACGGCTGATTGGCAGCTGCCCGGACCGGGTGGGAATCGTGGCGGAAGTGGCCGGGCACATCGCGGCTCGGGACGCTTCCATCACGGAGGCGGGGCAGTACCAAGACCACGAAAGCCAGACCTTCTTCATGCGGTATGTCTTCGACCTTCCGGGCAGTAGCCCGGAGGTGGAAGGCTTCCGGGAAGAGTTTGCCACCGTCGCGGATAAGCTCGGGATGACCTGGCAGCTGACGCCGGCTGAAGAACGGAAAAAGGTGGTGCTCTTGGTCAGCAAGATTGATCACTGCCTGGCTTACCTTCTGCACCGTTGGAAGGTGGGAGATTTACCGTTTGATATCCCATGTGTCGTCTCAAACCACGACACGATGCGAGACTTGGTCGAGTGGTACGGCATTCCCTACCACCATGTGCCGGTCCCGAAAGATCCAGAGGGCAAAGCGGCCGCTTTCCAGGAGACGGCGCGCCTGATCGAAGAGGCAGATCCTGACGTCATCGTCTTGGCTCGGTACATGCAGATCTTCCCGCCTTGGTTGTGCGAGAAGTACCGCCACCGGGTGATCAACATCCACCACAGCTTTTTGCCTTCCTTCGTTGGTGCGAAGCCCTACCAACAAGCCGTCGAACGTGGCGTGAAGCTCATCGGAGCAACCTGCCACTACGTGACGGAAGAATTGGACGCCGGTCCGATCATCGAGCAAGACGTTGTCCGCGTTCGGCACACGGATTCGCTGAAAGAGATGATGCGCCGGGGTAAGGATGTGGAGAACGTCGTGCTGGCCCGCGGCTTCCGCTATCATCTGGAAGATCGCGTGATTGTGAACGGCAATCGCACGATCCTGTTTGAGTAAAAGTTATCTGTGACCACCCAAATGATTCATTTGGGTGGTCTGCTCTCGCCCGGTTTCCATCGTTTCGAAGGCTCCAGAGTCCTTCGGGTCATTCAGATGAAGGAAGATCAGAGGCAGCCGCTTGCGGAACGAGACCCAACTCTCTGAGAAAGTCCTCAATTTGCGAGAGGGTGCCGGACCGATAGGGCTTCGACTTACGTTCGATGTTAAAGAAGCCGTGTCCCGCTCCGGGATATTCATGTAGAACGACCTTGTTTCCTGCCTTGGTCATGGCATCGCGCAAGGCTCGCACCCGCCCAATGCGGATCGATTTGTCCTTATCTCCGTGCATGATGATGAGCGGCGGTAGATCTGCCTGCACCAGATCCGTGGGCGAACACATCTCAGCACGTTTTTTGTTGGCGAAGACGCGAGTGCCATAACCGTCAGGTGGTGTCGTGTCCACCACCGGATTTAAGGCCACGGTCGCGACCGGAGCTGGATCAATCGAAAGGTCATCCTCCGGTGCGTTGACCTCATCCGCCATGCTAAGGCAAAGCGCGAGGTGTCCGCCAGCGGAGCCTCCCAGGGCGACAATCTTGTCCGGATCGATGCCGAAGCTGTCTGCGTTCGCTTTCACATAACGCATCGCGCTGCGGGCGTCTTCTACAGCAAGATCGGCCGTCACGCCTTCTTCCTCGGTTAAACGATACTCAACGCCGATGGCATAGAGACCAAGATCGCGAAGGCGCTTGGCCTGAATTTCGAGCTTTTCTGGGGTGCCTTTGCCCCAACCGCCGCCATGGAAGAGAAGAACCGCGGGGCGTTTGTCCTCAGCTTTCCAGTCGGCGGGGGGATACAACCACAAGTTCAAGTCGCGTTGTTCTGTTTTCTTGTAAACATGGTCACGCGTGTCGTCTTGATGGCCGTGGGAATCGGTGGCAAGCGCCAGAGTAAGCGCCATAACTAAGGGGAAGGTATACTTCATGTTCAGAATCATGTGGCATCTCGGAGCAAGAGGTGCCTGTTGCTAAGTCGCGGGTGATGCTGCGGAGGACTCATCTACCCACGCATGGATGATTAGAGGAAACATCCGGCAGCAAAATCAATGGTGAAATAGATTCACGCGTTAACGTGGGTTTCTTCACTCTTACTTTTAGGCTGCCAATCAAAAAAGTGGGGAGCTTATTGTGCAAAGGTTTTGACAATTTTAGAGAACTCTATAATTTAGAGTAAAAGAAAGGAATCCCAATATGACTGAACACAATATGGACCCGATTAAAGAAGATCTCCGCTATGTCCGCGGAGCGATTGAGCGGCACGAAGATCAACCCATGCCCTTATTCTCACGTATCCTTTGGGCTTCCTATTGTTTGATTGGTTACGTCTTGATCGATTTTTTCCCGTCTACTGGATCATTATTCTTGTTGTGGGGCGGTTTAGTTTGCGTGGGATTAGAAGGACTTAAAGCGATTATTTTTCGAGATGATGAAATCCGCACACGTGGTCAGCAGGATTTGAGATCTCTTGTCCATCTCTTAGGCTTGGCCTTAGCGGGCATTGTCATCTACATTCTCGGCACTCACGGTAAGTTTTCGAACGGATACTCGATCGGCCAGATGTATCTCGTACTGGTTGGCTACCACTTCTTCTGTAGCGGGGTATGGGCTTCGACTAAATTGAATTGGAATGCCGGTATCTTGCTTGGACTTGCGTCTCTCAGTGGGGCCGTTCTCGTTTCATTTTTTCCTCACGGAGTTTGGACGGGCTTAGGTGTTTTGTTTGCTTTCATCATTGGGATGGGCATGAAAATTCCTTTCCATTATCAGAGGGATGGTACTGACGAGAATTCATTGAACTAGGTGCGCTATGGCTAAAGAATCAGCTTTTGAGCAGCTTGACCCTCTTCTTCAACACAGGGTGCGTTTTGCGGTCTGCGTCTTACTGAGTAAGGGAGAGCAGCTGAGTTTTAGCTACTTAAAGAAGACTCTGAGAGCGACAGATGGAAATTTAGGAGCCCAGCTCACGAAACTGGAATCAAAGGGCTACTTAAAGGTGAACAAGTTTTTTGAAAATCGTAAACCTCTTACGACCTATTCTCTTACCCCGAAAGGGAGAAGTGATCTGCAAAAGCATTTACGTGCGTTGCAACGAATTATTGATCTCGGTGATCGCAAGCCAAGCGATGATTGATCCATGTAGGAAATGCTTATGAGAGGCGGAATGAGTCGGGAGATTTTCCCGACTAAGCTTTGAAGTTCCCTCTAAATGCGGATGATCTGTTCTGCCTTACAGCTGGTCTTCTTCCTTAGTAGTTTTCCTTACTAGAGGGAAAACCACTCCATTCCAAATGGACTCAATTCCAGGGATCCAAGCAAGATGAAATAATGACCGTACGTTCCTTTGGGGAAGGTTTGTTCGAGCGCTTCCGAGCGGAATTGCTCAAAGTTTG
>CAWUJC010000192.1:0-5575 GCA_963922355.1 uncultured bacterium
GATTTTCTCCCTTCACCCGGACGTTCCCTCCGCCATCAGCGCGTTGAACGAGTAGCCCTCGCGCTGACTCGTTACCGGTACGGACCGGGGGCAAGCTGAATTCTGCCCCGTGATCTCCGAGTACTTCTATCTTCTCTCTCGTACCCTGCTGAGCCTGCTGCGCGGGCTCATCGGCTTGGAGCGTCTCCGCGTCAACGCCACCTTCGTCATGATGGTGCAGATGGGGGTCAACTCGATCCCCACCGTCTGTCTGGCCACCTTCTTTATGGGGCTGGTCTTTACCATGCAGGGCGCAGCGCCGCTAGAGGCGGTTGGCTCGATCGACCGTGTGGCCGAGCTGGTGGCCGTTTCCATGCTGCGTGAGGTCGGCCCGCTCATCACGGCTGTGGTGGTGATTGGCCGCTCCGGCTCCGCTATCACCGCCGAACTGGGTACGATGAAAGTCTCGGAAGAAATTGAAGCTCTGGAGATTATGGCGATCGATCCGGTGCGCTTCCTGGTCGTTCCCCGGTTCCTAGCCATGCTCATCATGCTTCCCTGCATCACCTTGCTCGGGGAGATGTCGGGCCTCTTCGGCGGCTGGCTCCTGGGCGTCTACAGCCTGGGGCTCGATCCTTACATGTACGTGACCAACATGGTCAATTCCGTTGGACTGGAAGATCTCTACAGCGGCCTTTTCAAAGCACTGGTCTTTGGTGGTCTCATCTCCTCCATCGCCTGCTTCTTTGGGATGGGAGTTCGGGGAGGTGCGGAAGGCGTGGGCCGCAGCACCACTACCTCGGTGGTGGTTTGCCTGGTTTCCATGCTCGCCATGGATGCCTTCCTTACGGCATTCTTTTTCTTCGGAAAAGGTTAAGAACGAACTCAAATGGCTGAACCGACAAACATGGCTCCCGATGGCACGGACACCCCCGCACCGACGTGTAAATACGCGCTCGAGTGCAAGGATCTCGTCCGGAGCTTTGGCGACCGCACCGTGCTCAACAAGGTCAGCTTTGACCTCGAGCGGGGCGGCATCCTCGTTATCATGGGCGGCTCGGGCTGCGGCAAAAGCACCCTTCTGCGCCATCTAGTCGGTTCCCTCAAACCCGACTCGGGCGAAATCCGCATCATGGGCGAAGAGATGTCCAAGCTCCGGGGTAAGGCGCTGGCTCAATTGCGCCGCCGCTTCGGCATGCTCTTCCAGAGCGGTGCCCTCTTCAACTCGCTGACGGTGGGCGAAAACGTGGCCCTCCCCGTGTTGGAAAGCAGCCGCGTGACGCAAGACATCGCCAACTTGGTGGTGAAGCTCAAGCTCGAGCTGGTGGGCCTGACTGGCTTCGAGCACCTCAAACCGGCGGAAATCTCCGGCGGGATGAAAAAGCGCGTCGGCTTGGCCCGAGCCTTGGCATTGGACCCCGACTTGCTCTTCGCTGACGAGCCGACCGCCGGTCTTGATCCGATCATGACGGCAGTGATCGATACGCTGATCACAGATTTGACCCATAAACTTGGGATTAGCGCGGTGGTGGTCACTCATGATATGGTCAGCGCTTTCCGAATCGCGTCCAAGATGATCTTCCTCTTTGAGGGCCACGTCATCGCCTGCGGCACGCCGGAAGAAATCAAGAACCACCCCGATGCGCGACTGCAACAATTCATCAACGGCCACCCCGATGGCCCCATCCCTCTCAAGCTCGATAAAGACAACTACCTGAAGGAACTGATCGGCGACTACGCCACCACCGGCGGAGAAAAGAAATAGCCGCCCCAACGCTCCCCCTTGCGACCTATGAAGAAACCGGAATACTACATCGCCCTGGCCGTCATCGCCTGCTCGATCGCACTTGCCGTGCTCTTTAGCATGGCCATTGGCCGGCTCAATTTCGCCGACGACGAGCGCAAGCTGAAGGTACGCTTCCAGCAAGTCGAAGGCCTGAACCTCAACGCCACCGTTAAATTTGCCGGCGCGCCGGTCGGCCGCGTTACCGCGATCAAGGTCATCAGCAAGGAAGAGCGCGAAAAGCTTCCGGCCAAACATCAGCTCGCCGCCATCGAAATCGACGCAACCGTCAATTCCGATCTCTATCTGCCCGACGACATGACCGTAAGCATGAAGCAGGACGGCATGCTCGGTCCCAAGTACGTCGCCATCATGCCAGGCAAGAATCCCGACGCCGGTCCTTATGACCTGAGCAAGACCGTCTATGGAACTGACCCCATCGGCCTGGAACAGCTCTATGCTTCCGGCCAAAACTTGCTCAACAAACTCGTCCCGATGACGCAGCGCTTGGAACAAATCGCCGTGAAGGTGGACGACGCCATCCCGGGCATTGTGGTCGGCCTGGACACGCTCTTGGATGACGGCGACCAGCTCATCGCCTCCATCAACTCTTCCCTCGTCACGCCAGAAAACGAACAGCGCCTGAAGAAGCTCATGACCGACATGACCGTGGTCATGCAGAACATGAAGGTTGTTAGCTCCAATGCCAAAGCGCTTACCCTCACCCTGGCGCAGACGCCCTGGCGCCTGGTTTGGGGCGGGCCGACCAACCCGCCGGTGCCCGAGCAAGACGTGCTGCGCTCCAGTGAGCCGCTGCCGGTTGATAACGTGATCGAAGTCAACCGCCCGCGCACCGCGACCACGCCGGCGCCGAGCCAAGACCGCCCGGTCATCAACAGTTCCACCCAAAACCGGCGCTAAGCCCCCTCACCCTCTTAGTCCCTGCTCTTGGCGATGAGTTCTCCTTCTACAAAAGACGTTCAAAACCGCTACCAAGCGCTCCTTCTGGCGGCGCGAAACCTGTTTTCGCTCACCAATTTGGACGATTTGCTTGATAATATTCTGCGCCACTCGCGCCAGATGATGCAGGCCGAGGCTTGTTCGCTCTATCTGCCGGATTCAGCGACAGAAGAACTCATCATCTACTCCGCCCGCGGGAAGGAAGACCGCGACTTCCACACCATCCGCATTCCCTGGGACAAAGGCATCGCCGGCACCGTCTTTTCCACCAAAGAAATCGTCCGCATCGACGATGCCCAGAACGACGACCGCGTCTTCAAGCCCGTGGCGGGTAAAGGCGGCTTCGTCAACCGCGCGATGTTGACGATTCCCCTCCTCGACAACGACATCTGCCTGGGCGTCATCCAGGCGATCAACCCAACCGACGAGGAAACCTTCTCCGACCATGACGTGGAAATCTTTGAAGGCCTAGCCAGCATCGTAACCAGCGCCCTCCTCCGCCTGGAAGCTCAGAAGGCTGCCGTGGAAGAGGCCAAGATGCAGCAGGAGCTGGAACTGGCCCACGAAATCCAGCAATCCTTCCTCCCGCCGACCAGCGTGATGACCACCTACTCGGAGGTGCGCGTCCAGTACCAGCCGGCCCAGACGGTGGGCGGCGATTTCTACGCCAGCGTCGAGCTACCGGGTGACCGCATTCTGGTGGCCGCGGGTGACGTCTCCGGCAAGGGCATCCCCGCTGCGTTGACCACCGCGCAAGTCACCGGCGAGATCAACGCCCTCAGTGGCTACTCCCATGGCGACCTGAAGGACTTCGTCCGCCGCCTCAACACCAGCCTCTGCGGCAAACTCGCGGCCGGGCGCTTCGTCGCCACCACCTTCCTGCTTTACGATCCGCACGCACACACCATGGAAGTGATTTGCGCGGGCCAGTTTGCCCCTTGGTGCGTCGTCCAAGACGGCGAATGGGAGGAAAAGAAAGTCCCCCGCTCCCTCCCCCTTGGCGTCTTCGAGAACTTTGAATACGAAGCCGTCACCTTCTCCAGCCAGCCGGGCGAGAAGTGGCTCATGTTCAGCGACGGCATCAACGAAGGGCGGAATTCCACCGAGGAAGAATACGGCTTCGAGCGCCTCGCCGCTTCCCTCAAGCCGGGGAGCCCATCGCAAGTGTTAGATGGGGCCTGGCTGGATTGGATTCGCTTCGTCAACACCTCTCACCTGCACGACGATGCATGCATGGTGATGCTCACCACCCACCCGCCGCGTACCTACGAGATGCTTTCCGATCCCTGCAACTGCAAATCCGGGCGCGATTTCATCGAACAATGGGCCGTTGCCGCGGGTTATGGCGACTTGGATCGCGGGCAGATTGTACTCGCCGCCGACGAAGCGTTTACCAACATCATTCGTCACGCCTACAAAAACGCGAACGACGAACGGATTATTATCAGCATTGACTTGGAAGCCGACGTCTTCCGCCTCAGCTTCCGCGACTTTGGGCCCACGCTGGACGTGAATTGCCTCAAAGGACGTAAACTGGAAGACGTGAAGCCAGGCGGCTTGGGCCTGCATCTCCTTGAGATGGTCTTCGAGAAGGTCGAGTACATTTGTTGCGAACCGGGCACTGAACTTGTTCTGCGTAAACGCCTTCCGGCTAGCGAAGCCGCGGTCCCGGCACCGGCAGCGGTCTAAAACTGCCTCCCTGATTGCCCCAGTTAGGTAAATTTTTCGCCGCGGTTTTGCCTTTTTTTGGCATGCCACCTGCCTTGGTTCGTATAAATCCGCACAGATGACCGTCCGCTCCGAAACTCTCAACCAATTGACCAAAGCCTACCAGCTCATCCGCTGCGAGGAGATGCTGCGCGCCGCTGAGCGCCTCGTCCGGCTCTATGGCCAAATGAAAGGCCTGGTGCGGCCCGAAGGTAAGTTGAAGACCTCCTATTTTGCCTCCCAGCAAGACGAGCTTGGGGAAGAAATCCAACTCATCCAGTACCAGCTCTTTGTTCTGGGGTGGAGTGGCAAGCCGGAAAAGCGGTCGAGCCGGAAGAAAACCGCCACGACGTCCCGCATCGCTTACGCCCTTTGCCTCTCCAAAATCGTGGGCCAGGAGTCGCTGCTGCAAAAGACCACCCGCGACTGCCTGCGCATGGCCGAAAGTGCTGGCTACTCCGTTTTGCAGAAGCACCTCGAGCGCATCTTAGCCGGTAGCCTGGAACGGCTCGACGCCCTGCTCGACACCCGCCAGCAAGCCACGGCCTAGCCTCATTCTGGTCTTTCCGTCCCCACCCTTACCCCTGGGTTAACGAGGTGCGGTAAAAAAATTATCCCAAGGCGCGTTCCAGCCTTGCCTTTTTCTCCAAGCGGAGTAGGCAAGCAGGTTCAAATGAACGCCATCAACGACGACATCCGCATCGGCACGCTTGTGCCGATGAACAACGAAAAAACCGCCGAGGTCATCAAGACGCTCCTGCCTTACGGCTTCGAGTCTTTCCAGCTTAATTTCTGGAGAGAAATCGGCGACCAGGACATCAAACTCATCGCCGAACAAGTGAAGGAAGCGCTGGGCGATTCCGGCGCCGTCATTAGTTCGCTAGGCATCTTCGGCAACCCATTGGGCGACGAAGAACTGGACGAGAAAACCCGCGAAGGCTGGGAAGCATGCCTCGATCACGCCCATCTCTTTGGCGCCGATATCGTCGCTGGTTTCGCCGGAGGCGTGGTGGGTAAACCCGTGCCGGAGTCCATGCCCAAGTTCAAGGAAGTCTTTGGCCCCTTGGCCAAACGCGCCGCCGACAAAGGCCTGCGCAACGCCTTCCAAAACTGCACCATGGGTAGCACCTGGAAGGACGTGAAAAT
>CAWUJC010000193.1:0-5568 GCA_963922355.1 uncultured bacterium
CAGCCGTTGAAGAGGCCAATGACCGAGACATCAAAGATCCGGGCGGCCTTGGCGCTGCGGGAGGCGTATCGAAGTTCATAGATTTCCACCGCGGTCGCCACGCCCGAACGCCGCCAGAGCCGGTTGAACCAGATCGAGGCGATGACGCCAGTAATAAACGCCTGCCAGTTAAACCAGAGGCCGGAGATGCCGTCTTGGCGAATTTTGCGCGAATCCACCAACGGGGTGTTGGCGTTCAGACCCGTCGCCAGGATGGAGACGCCCGCCAGCCACCACGGAATTTTGCGGCCCCCCACGATGAAGTTATCCGTGTTTTCACTCGCTTTCTTGCCAAAGAGCAAGCCGACGCCAATCACGCCCGACACGGTGATAATCAGTACTAACCAGTCAATCCAACTCATAAGACGATATCGCCGAGAATGCTGTTTAAGCCGAAGAATGCCCAGCCAGATTCACGCAAATGCGCGAGCAATATGCGCACGAAAAGGATGGAGGTGTGACCGTGACTGCGGCATATGTCGTGACAATTACGCGAACAGCGGTGGGAGAGGGGAGGGCAAAATCTTAACGTAGAAAGACGGCAACGTGCGTCATGATGAAGACTTTAGACAACGACACTACGACAACTTCCCCCACGACGAACTCGGAGGCGAACCGCTCGGCAGGGAAGACAACACCGCTAGGCGATCTCCACTATGTACTCAGTACACATTGGGATCGGGAATACTATCAGGACTTTCAAGGCTTTCGCTATCGCCTGGTCGACATCATGGATCGGGTACTCGATGGTATCGAGAGTGGTCGCCTCCTTGGTCCGTTCCAAATGGATGGGCAGGTTTGCCCGATCGAAGACTACCTGGAAGCCAGGCCGGAACGCACCGAGCAAGTCCGCCGGTTCGCCCGGGAAGGGAAGTTGGTCCTGGGGCCTTGGTACACGATGCCGGATACGTTCTTGGTTTCCGGAGAATCGCTGATCCGTAATTTGGAGATCGGCTTCCAACAAGCGAAGCGCTGGGGCCAAGAGTCGGCCTGTCGCAGCGTCAACTGCTGCGACCTTTTTGGCTTTACCGGCCAGTTGCCACAGATCTTCCGCCAATTTGGGTTAGAGGTGGCCTACATCTGGCGCGGGGTCAATCACCCCGAGGTGCGGCATCTACGTTGGCGGGGCGATGACGGAACGGACCTGCTCTGTTACCGCTTTGGAACGAATAGCTACTGGGGGTATGGAGTCCATGTCCGCCGGGTCAACCAACACGAAAACCAATCGGATGCGACGAGCTTCCAGCATGATTTGCTCCATTATGCCGAGCACGAAGCCGCACGGACCCCGCACGGGCCGGTGCTTCTGTTTGACGGGATCGACCACGCAGCGTGGGACGAAGACAAGTACGATCTTCTTCACGCCTGGTTGGAAAAGGGTGTTTTGCGGAACGGTTCCACGGCGCCCAAGGCGAGCATCCGCCACAGTGATTTGGAGGCCTATGCGGCGGAGCTGCTGGCGGCGAGTGACGAAGTGGCGACCGAAGTTCAGGGAGAGCTCCGCTCCGCCGGCCGTGAGCACGACGGCACCGACAACCAGCAATTGCTGGCGGGAGTCTTAAGCAACCGCGTCTGGATTAAGCGTCAGAACGCGGATTGTGAGGCCCAGCTTTGCCAGGTAGCCGAGCCGTTGGCCGCGCTCCGAGCCTTCGAAGTGGGAGACCGCGAGCTTGGTGGGCTATTGGACGTGGCTTGGCGGCATCTCCTGCAAAATCATTTCCACGATTCCATTTGCGGCACCTACGTGGATGACGTCGACCATGAGATGCGCCACCGCTTTCGCCAGGCCGCGCGGATTGCCGAGGAAGTCACCCAAGATTCTCTCAAGCTGATTGCGGCGAATGTCGAGCTGCCTTCTCAAAGTAGCGACGCCGAGGAGGCCGAGGTTCTCGCCGTTTACCAACCGCTGGCCTTTCCCGAGAAAAGCGTGGTGACCGCAACGGTGGAGTTGCCCACGGAGGAGATCAAGCCGACTGAGGTGGGTATCCTCTTACGGGATGAACACGGGGTCATCCATCCGGCTCAGGTGCTGCGGGCAGAGAAGAGCCGCCATCGGTACCGGACCTTCCCCACCAAGGAGCCGCTCCACGATAAAGTCGACCATCTCCACATCGCCTTTGAAGCGAGCTTCGACGGGCTGGGCTATCAGTCCTGGGAGGTCTTGCGGGGGCAGCAGTCTTCCAGTTTGGCGGAGTGCGAGATCGTGCAGGGAATGCAGTTGGAGAACGAGTATCTCAAGGTTTTGGTTCAGCCGGATGGCACGGCCAGCATGTTGGACAAGGCGTCGATGGAATGCCTGCATGGTGTCGGGCGGTTGGAGAGTGAGTCTGATCTCGGCACGCACTTCCATTACATGAAGCCGCCCGGTGCGGTGTTGGAGACGACGCTGGGCCTGAATGCTCGGCGCTCCTGCGTGGCGAATGGTCCGTTCCTTGGGGCCATTCAGGCCAAGCTCGATTGGGAGTTACCCGCCGGGTACGACGAGTCGAGCGACCAACCAACTGAAGAGAAGGTAGTCTGCCCGGTGGAGCTTTGCTACACCCTACGCAAAGGCAGCCGGGAGCTGGAGATCGAGCTGAGTTTTGACAACCAAGCGCGGGATCATCGCGTGCGGATGCAGGTGCCGACGGGGAAGTTGGACGCGCAATTTGTCACCGATGCTGCCTTTTCAACGGTCGAGCGGCCGATGGGCTTGGCGCAATATGACTACCAGCCCAACGAGCCAATCAACTGCGGTCACCCGGTCCAAACGTGGGCGGGCGTCCGGACGGCCCAAAACCATGGCATAGCGGTTTTGGTGCATGGTTGCCGTGAGGCCTGGTGCGAAGAGGTGGAGAAGGAGGCGCTGCTGCGCTTGACGATTCTGCGCGCTAATGAGCGTTACAAGTTTGTTGACGCCAATTCGCAGGCCCAGGTGATGGGGAAGCACGACTACCGCTTTGCCGTAACCTTTTGCCCGGAGTGGAATCCGGCGGACTTGTTTAACCGGGCGCAACGCTTGGCCGCAGGGTGGAAAACCGCCATGGCCGACCGGGCAGAGCGTCGGCGCTTGGGCGGTCGTGCCAACTTGGCTCGGCGTCAGGCCATGTTCCAGCTTAGCCCGAATCTGGTGCTCTCAAGCTGCCGGGCGGTGCAAAACGAGGAGATTGAAATCCGCCTCTTTAACCCGTTGGAAGAGGCGGTCGAAGGGGCAATTTCCTTCGCTTCAAACGTTATCTTTCACAAGGTCGACTTGTTGGGCTCCCCGCAGGGCCAAGCAGAAGCAAGCGACGAGGGCCAAGTGAAGATGACGTTCCAACCCCGAGAAATCGCGACGTTCCGGGTACGCAAGGCGAAGTAGATCGCTTTGGGGAGCCCGACCAGCCTGCGGTATTCGCCGATAGAAATGCGCGGGGGTCGCTTGAAGGGGAGGCAACGTTCAGCGTATCTTTATTAATAACAATGCGACTTATGCCACACAGTCTAATCCGCCGAAGCAAGCGTGCTTTTAGCTTGGTGGAAATGACGACCTCGCTGGGGATCATGTCCTTCGCCATGGTCGCCGTGTTGGGGCTGCTGCCGGTGGGAATGAAAGCCTTCCAGGAGGCGGATTCCCAGGCGCGGTTTTCTCGCCACGGGCAGGATTGGTTGACGGTGGCGCAGCAGACGGATTTCTCCTCACTGGATGGTCTGGCGGGCGAGTATTTCTATGATCAGGACGGCGTCGAAGTGACGGAGGATGATCCCCGTAAGCTTATTACGGTCACCTTAACTGTGGAATCTCCCGTTGACCTGCCCGGCTTCACGCCGCTCTCCACGCTCATGGCTCATGTCTTGGTTGAAGTGAGTCAGCCAGGGCGAGATCCCGCCTACTTCTCCTCTTTCATTGCCCGCGCAGATTCCACCGCGCCATGAACATGACCTCCCGACGACAGCGTGGTTTCACCTTGTTGGAGCTTCTCGTCTCCGTCGCGGTGCTCGCCATCTTGATGTCGATCGTCATGGGCATCACCATGGCGACGAACCAGGCAACGAAAACGACCAGCAGCAAGCTGCACGCCTTCTCTTCCGCCCGCAATGCCTTCGATGCCCTGACGCGGAACTTGGCGCAAGCCACCCTCAACACGTACTGGGATTATGACGACCCGAACGCCCCCAAACGCTACCTGCGTCAGTCTGAGCTTCACTTTATTTGTGGACCAGCGGCGGATCTGATCGGCAATGAGGTGCCGTCGGCAGTGGGCGACGCCGTCTTTTTCCAGGCTCCGGTTGGTTACACCAAAGATTCCAGCAAGGAAGGGCTTCAGAGTTTGCTGAATAACTTGGGTTATTACGTCTCCTTTGGCGCACCGCAGAATTTGCCCACCTTTCTGACCTCGTTTTCGCAGCCTTCCACGCTCAACCGCTTTCGCCTGGTCCACTTCAAAGAGCCTTCGGAGGAGATGGATACCTACGGCCAGTTGTTTAAGGACCCGGTCTCGCAAGCTTGGTTCCGGAACCCCATCGGCGACAACAAGTACTGCTATGATTTGGGTAAGAACATCGTCGCTCTGATCCTCAAGCCTCGCGTGCCTTGGGGAACGGGCGGTGTGCCGGTGACCTTGGATGCGACCACGAAAGCCACGCCTGAAATGTATGATTCTCGCGCGGGCGCGTCGGCCGATCCGCAACCCGTCTGGGCGCATCAGCTTCCACCCTACATTGACGTTACCCTTGTCGCCATGGACGAGGAATCGGCCAAACGCTGGGTGAGTCCTGGCGGGGCCAATGAATTGACCATCCCGGATTTTAGCAACCCGGCGGAGGTGGAGGTGCAGCTTGCGACGCTGGAGAAGCGTTTACAGAGCCGCAACAGCAACTACCGCGTTTTCAGAAAGTCTGTCGAAATCCGCAGTTCAAAATGGAGCCCTTAACCCCCATCCGCCAGAAGAAGCAACGACGCGGCGTCTCCCTGTTGATGACGTTGGGCAGTCTCGTGCTTCTGTCCGCTGTGGTCTTGGCTTTCCTCGCTCGGGTGAAGTCGGAGCGGTTGGTCACGGACATGGACGTGCATTACCTGGCGGCCAAGCGGGTAGCCGACATGGGGGCCAATATTGTGCAGGCGCAAATTCGCGCGGCCACGGAGGTTGGGACGGATCGTACGTGGGCCTCCCAACCCGGCGCGATTCGTACGTACGACGACAAGGGGCTCTTGGATAAAATCCATAAGCTCTACTCCTCGGATTCACTGGTCGCGGGGAACGTCAATCTGTTGCCCAACGATTTGCCCCCGGCGAACTGGGCCTCCACGCCCACGATGTGGGTGGATTTGAACGCGCCGTCGCTCACGTCCGGGCAGACGGTCTTTCCCATTGTTGATCCCCGTGCTCTGACGACGGATCCCCAAACGAGCGTGGTGGGCTTTGACTATGATGCAAGCGCGATCGCTGGTGCCGTGGCGCCCGCGATGCCGGTCGGGTCCGATAATCAACGCCTCCCGATGCCGGTGCGTTGGCTCTATGTTCTTCAAGATGGAAGGATGGTGGCGCCGGTTCTGGATAAGGGAGCGGT
>CAWUJC010000194.1:0-5565 GCA_963922355.1 uncultured bacterium
CCTCCCGATGGGCGCCGGCCTGAGCAGCAGCGCCGCGCTCGAGGTGGCCACGGCACTTTTTTTGCAGAAGACCTTTGGCACCAACATCCCGCCGCTGGAGCTGGCGCGCATCGCCCAAAAGGCCGAGCACACCTACACCGGCGTTCAGTGCGGCTTGCTCGACCAAATCTCCAGCCTGATGAGCAAAGCCGGCCACGTGACGTACATCGACTGCCGCAGCTACGAGGTGAAGCATGTCCCGCTGCCGGACGATGTCGCCTTCGTCATCGTCAACTCCAACGTGAAGCATGCGCTGACCGGTGGAGAATACAACGAACGCCGTGCTTCCTGCGAAGCCGCCGCCAATGCCCTGGGCGTGGAAACACTCCGTGATGCCAGCCCGACGATCCTGATCGAACGTAGTCGCCTTATTCTCCAAGCGCTGGATGCCGGAGGTAAGGCCAGTATCACCAACGAAGCCGGCGAAGTGGTGGACGTGGAAGTAGACTTTGAACTCGAGCCTGGACAGGACGCCGCCGAAGCGTACGCCATGGCCGCTCAAACCATGCGCGTGCACTTTAAGCGCGCCGCCCATGTGGTCGGCGAGATCGCGCGGGTCGAGCAAGGCGCTCAGTATCTGGAAACCGGCAACGCTCGCGAATTTGGCCGGTTAATGTACGCCTCGCACGAAAGCTCCATCGGCAACTTTGAGAACTCGATCCCGGAACTCGACGCGCTGGTCGACGCCACCCGTGAGATGGACTTCTGTTATGGCGCTCGCTTAAGCGGCGGTGGTTTTGGCGGTGCCACGATCAACTTGATCAAAGCCGGGCACGAAGAGGAATTTGTGGAGAAGATTAACGCCGCTTGCCCGGGCACGGATTGCCTCGTCACGCCCGCCGCCGATGGCGCGCATTCCCTCTCAAGCTAGAAGCGAGCTGAAATCTCCCCAGCGTCAGCGTTGCTTTCCACGTAATTAGCGGTAAGATTCGCGTCTAGATATGGCGGCGCGAAAACCTTCAGGTAGCAGTTCCAGTCCCCGGCGTCCCGGCCGCGCGCGCAAGGACACCACCCTCGCGTCCAAGGTCAAAACGAAGCCGAAGCCTCGCACCCGCCGAAAAAAGAAGACCGATGCAGACCAAGAACTCGAGGCCCTGACGCCGCCACCTCGCGTGCTGCGGCTCGATCTGGTTCTCTTGTCCGTCGTTCTCGTTTTTGTTCTGCTTGGCTGGCATTTCTTCCCCATGGACGAGTGGCAAGCGGAGGCGACAGCCGAAGCCGAGGAAGAAGTTCAGCCCGTCCCGACTGACATGATCCCGGTGGCAGAAAAGGCCAGCGAGTACTTTGCCAATGGCAATCTGGAAGGTGCCGCGCAGTCCTACGAAGACATCATCCTGCGCTACCCGGACAACCTTTTTGCCTGGAGCAATCTCGGCGTCGTCCGTTACCAGCAGCAAGAATATAAGGAAGCCAGTATTGCGCTGGAGAAGGCCATCCGCCTCAAGCCGGACGACGCGTTCTCCCAGTCCATGCTCGGCATCACCTACTACAGCATGGGCCGACGCGATTCGGCGATTGAAGCGCTGCGCCGCTCGGTGGAACTGGACCCGCGCGACCCGATGACGCTGAATTACTTGGGCATGGCGCTGAGCCAAGACGGACAGGAAGGCCAACGCGCGGTCGCCGAACGCATGCTGCGCCGGGCTGTCGAACTCGTCCCGCACTACGGCGATGCCCACTACAACTTGGCCGTCGCGCTCTTGATTAAAGATCAGCCCGACCCCACCGCCGCTGCCGAACATTATCGTCGCGCGCTAGAACTCGGCGTCCCGAAAAGCCTCACCTTCGAGGAACTCCTCCGTGGTCTCCAACGCCCGCAACAGCAGGCCAAGCGCTAAGGCGCGGCAGTCCTTTCTCCGATGGAAAAGCCGCCTGTGGATACTCATTCGACTTCCGATCCCGCCACGCCCAAAGCCTCAGCTGGGAACTTCTGGTTGGTGCATGTTCTTTTCTTCTGGCTGCCGCTCTTGGTTCTTCTGGGGGCCGACCAATGGACCAAGCTTTGGGCGCAAAACACGCTTCAGTCCATCGGGTCCATCACGGTCATCGAGGGCTTGCTCAACTGGACGTATGTGCGTAACACCGGCGTCGCCTTTGGCATGGCCCAGGGGCAAAATTACCTGCTGGGTGGGATCGCCATTGTTCTGGTGGGGGCGGGGCTCTGGTTTTCCCGCTCGCTCGACTGGACCCGCCGCGAAGTCAACCTGGTCGCGGCGCTGATCATCTCCGGCGCGGTGGGCAATCTGATCGACCGCTTCAGCTACGGCTATGTGGTGGATTTTGTGGACGTCTTGATCCCAGTGATTCACTACCCCTGGCCGGTCTTCAACATCGCCGACAGCGCCATCTGCGTCGCCGTCGGCTGGATCGTGCTGCGCCAATTCTTCGGCCCGAGCGTGGAAAGAGAGCCTTCCGCTTAAGTTATTTTTGGGACGGAATTACCAAATGAACCAAACCTTTCATCAAACGACTTAAGCGAAATTCCGTAAATTCCGTTCATTCCGTCTCAAGTGGTGGTGAAATGTAGATCGTGCCCTCACTTGCTTCCTGACGAAAACATGACACGATTGTCATGGAATTGGTGGGCAAAAGGCCGTCCAATTTGGTATAGATGAGTGGAATTTAGGGGCGCGGACGAAAAAACGCTTCGCCTCGCTCTATTATTTACATAGAATTTCGTAATAAGTTGTTATGTTGGATATTAAACGAGTCCGCGATAATGCCGACGCCGTGCGCGCCCAGTTGCAGGTCCGAGGCAAGGGCGACGACAAGCTGATCGACGATTTGCTCAGCTTCGACCAAACCCGCCGCAAGCTGCTCAGCGAGGTGGAAGACCTCAAAGCCGAGCGCAACCGCACCAGCAAAGAAGTTGGCGTGCGTAAGGGCAAAGGCGAGGACGCCAGCGAATTGCTCGAGCGGATGAAGGAAGTCTCGAACCGCATCGGTGCCCTGGACAAGGAAGTGGCCGACGTCGAGGGCAGTCAACGCGACCTTCTCCTCCGCATCCCCAACACGCCGCACGAAACAGTCCCGCTCGGCCAGGATGATACCGACAACCGCCTGGAACGCGAAGTCGGTCAGAAGGCCAGCTTTGACTTTGAGCCCAAGGACCACGTCGAACTCGGCACGGCACTCGGCCTGCTAGAGTTTGAAGCCGCCGCCAAAATTTCGGGCTCGGGCTTTGTCGTCTACACGGGCGTCGGCGCCAAGCTGGAGCGTGCGCTCATCTCCTATTTGCTCGATCTCCACACCACCGAACACGGCTACACCGAGCTGAGCCCGCCTTTCATCGTCCGCGAAGCAGCCATGACCGGCACGGGCCAGCTTCCCAAGTTTGCCGAGGACATGTACCAACTCGGCGAGGAGGCGATGTATCTCATCCCCACGGCCGAAGTCCCGGTGACCAATCTCCACCGCGAGGAAATCCTGAAACCGGCGGACCTCCCCAAAGCCTACGCCGCCTACACCCCCTGCTTCCGCCGCGAAGCCGGTAGCGCGGGCAAAGACACCCGCGGCATGATCCGCATGCACCAGTTCGACAAAGTCGAGCTGGTCCACGTAGTGAAGCCGGAGGACTCGTACGCAATGCTCGAGACCCTGGTCGGCCACGCCGAAAAAGTGCTCCAAGACCTGGGCCTCGCTTACCGCGTCGTCACCCTCTGCGGGGGCGACCTCGGCTTCGGCGCCGCCAAGTGCTACGACCTGGAAGTCTGGGCCCCGGGCACCGACCGCTGGCTCGAAGTCAGCTCGTGCAGTAATTTTGAGGACTTCCAAGCCCGCCGGATGAACCTCCGCTACAAGGATGAAAACGGAAAGAACCGCTTTTGCCACACGTTAAATGGTTCTGGCACGGCCCTCGCTCGGTTGTATATTGCTCTGCTGGAGACCCACCAGCAGGCCGACGGGCATATCCGCGTGCCGGAGCCTTTGAAACCTTACCTCCACGCCGACGTCATATGAACAAGCTGATGTGTAACTCTACCTCCCCCCTCCACACCACCTGGACGCGCTCCCTCGCCCCGGCTTTCTTGGCCCTGGCGGCCTTGCTGCTCGTCCCCTTCACCACTCTGGCCGACGACAAAGCCGACACCACGGATAGCGCGTCGAAATCTGCCACCAAATCGGCCGAGCCGGTTAAACGCCCCTCGATTCGCGAAGAAACCGCCCGCGTCCGGATCGAATCCCCCCGCGAAAAGAACCGGGCGCAAAACGGTCGCTTGGCCAATGTGGTCGGCCTCGTGCTGGAAAACCTCCACTTCCGACAGCAGCGTTACGACGACGACATTTCCGCCGCCCAACTCAAGAACTACATGGAAGGGCTGGACTTCAACCACCTCATCTTTAAGCAAAGCGATTACGAGGAGTTTTTGCAGAAGTACGGCAAATCGCTCGATGATGCGACCCGGACCCGCACGACGTCGCCGGCCTTCGAGATTTTTGCCCGCTACGTGAAGCGCTTGGAAGAACGCCAGGAACTGCTCACCGCCTTGCTCAAGGAAGAGCCCGACTTTAGCGTCGACGAAGAGTACATCTACAATCGCGAGGACGTGCTTTGGCCCCAGGACGAAGCCGAGGCCAAGGAAATTTGGCGCAAGTTCGTCAAAGCGCAGCTCTTGGACGGCAAGCTCAAGGAAGACGAGCCCGAGAAGACCAAGGAAAAGATCGCCAAGCGCTTCCGCACGCGCGTGGATGACGCCCGCGAGTATGAGGAAGGCGACGTGCTGAAGGCCTACCTCAACGCGCTGACCCAATCCTACGACCCCCACTCCGACTACTTCACCAAGGAGGACATGGAGAACTTTGGCATCCACAATATCGACCTGAAGCTGACCGGCATCGGCGCCGTGCTCCAAAGTGACGATGGCTACGCCAAAATCCAGCGCCTCGTGGCCGGCGGCCCCGCCGCCAAAACCGGCCAGCTCATGCCGGGCGACCGCATCTCGGCGGTGGCTCAGGGCAAGAAGGGCGAGCCCGTTGACGTGGTGGACATGAAGCTGAACAAGGTGGTGGAACTGATCCGCGGGAAGCGTGGCAGCACCGTCCGCCTGACGGTGATTCCGGCCGACGCCGCCGACCCCTCGGAACGCAAAGAAGTGCTCATCGTCCGCGACGAAATTGAACTCAAGGACATGCAGGCCAGCGCCCGCGTCTACGAAACGACGGACGACCAAGGCACCCGCGAACGCATCGGCGTGGTGGAGTTACCTCAGTTCTACAAGCACACCGTCGCCCACGTGGCCAAGCTCATCCGCGAGCTTAAGCAACAGAAGGTGGACGGCATTATCCTGGACCTGCGCAACAACGGCGGTGGCTTGCTCGACCAAGCGATCCAACTCACTGGCCTCTTCATTGACGAAGGCCCGGTCGTGCAGGTGAAGGACACCGATGGCTACATCACGCCGCTGGAAGACGACGAGGGCGGCACGCTCTACAACGGCCCGTTGATGGTGATGGTCGGACATTTAAGCGCCTCGGCCTCGGAGATTGTGGCCGGCGCGCTCCAGGATCGCGGCCGGGCCCGGGTGC
>CAWUJC010000195.1:0-5541 GCA_963922355.1 uncultured bacterium
TTGATCTTTGCTGAAGTTCCCGAAATCAAGGAATACGCCGTCCGCGGCACCTGGGAGGAAAACAAGGAAGCCTGGGACGAGCGGATGCAGGTGGCGATTGATCGCCAGTTTAACCATCCGTCCATCGTCATGTGGTGGACGGGCTTCAACGTCTTTGCTCACGGTGAAGATCAAAACCCGGCTCGCCTCGGCCAGATAGAAGAGCTGACGGTGCAAAATCCGGAATGGGAGAAGAAGGTCAAGGTAGGGCTTGAGGCGATGGAGCGCATGCGCAAAGCCGATCCCACCCGCGGGGTCTATTCTCACAACGCGTCCATTGTAGGGGATATGCAAACCACCAACATGTATTTGAATCTCATCCCGCTCCAGGAACGCGAAGAGTGGCTGAGTGATTGGGCGGAAAACGGGGAGGTGCCGTTCTTGGCCTGTGAGTTTGGCCTGCCGCTCAACAACACCTTCATGCAAGGCAAAGCCGGTGGAGGCTGGCTGACGATTGGCCGACCTAACGCGGAAGGTTCGGCCAACAGTGCCATGATGATGACGGAGTACGCGGCCGTTTATCTGGGGCCTGAAGCCTATGAGTTACAAGATCCGACTTATCATAACTTGGTCGCCAAGTCCCACGTGAAGGGCTTTGTTCATGACAACGGGCGCAGCACGGTTGGTTTGCGGCAGATGAATCGATCGAAAAGCTTCCAGAAGTTGCTCGATTTGTTTCTTAAGAACACCTTCCGCAGTTGGCGCACCTGGGGCACGACGGCGGGGATGAATCTCTGGAACCATGACTACACGGGATGGCGTGTGGTCTCCTGGCGCAAGAATAAGGACAACATGGAGATGGGGCCGTTCAAGCCGGGCACCTTAGGGACCTATCGACCGGAGATTTCGAAGAGCCTTTACCACAACTTTCGCGAGGGTGGTTGGGAGCGTCTGCCCGCTGGCGATACATTGGTCGCCAACTATGCGCCGGTCGTCGCCTGGATTGCTGGCGACGCCAAGCAGGGCTTCACCGACAAAGATCATCATTACTTCCTTGGGGATACGGTGAAGAAGCAGGTCGTTCTGATTAACGATCTCCGTAAGCCAGAGGAATTCGTGGGCACTTGGTCGGCGGAGCTGGCGGGGCAGACGATTGGAGAAGGCAACATCCGCCAGACGGTTCAACCCGGGACCAATGTTCTCTTGCCGATTCAAGCGCAGTTGCCTGATCAGGTGAGCGGTGCCAAAGCGGAAGGGCAACTTAAACTCCAACTCAAGGCTGGGGATCAAACGCTCGAAGACACCTTTACTTTTACCGTATACGCAGAGAAGCGGCCTGACCCGGGGGCCGCCGTTTCGCATCTGGAGCCAGCACCAAGCTCGCCTTCCGCTGGCAGTGCAATTTGGACGGAGCTAGTCGCTCGCCTTTGGAGCAGCGTAAACGATTCTGGCGCAGCGGGCGGGAAGATCTTCCTCGTTGAAGGTGACGGCAAGACCAAAGCCTGGATCCAAAGCCTGGGCGTGGTGGCGCAGCCGTGGAAGGGCCAAGGCGAGGGTGTTCTCGTCATCGGGCGCGGTGCTTTGGAAGGCGGCAAAGTCAAGTTGGCGGACGTACAGACCTGGGTCAAAAAGGGCGGGCGCCTCATGATCAGTTCGCCGACGCCGGATTGGTTGGTGGAGAAAGCGGGCTTCCGCGTCACGCCTCATCCCAGCCGTCGACTGTTTCCGCTCTCGAATCCGCATCCCGCAACGGCTGGCGTCGAAGCCGAAGACCTGCGCGATTGGAACGGGTCGAGCACCACGGTCGAGGCTTATCCTGAATATGCGTCCCGGCTGGCGGTCGCGGGAGATAAGCCCTTGCATGGCTGGCGCTGGGGCAACCGGGGTTCGGTGGCTTCGGTTGCGGTTGAGAAGCCGCATCACTCGGCTTGGCGGCCGATGCTGGAAGCGGAATTTGATTTGGCCTACTCGCCCTTGATGGAGTTGCCGTACGGGAAGGGGCTAGTCGTCATTTCCAATCTGGATTTTGAGGACAATGTGGCGGTGGATCCCGCGGCGCGGATGGTGGCGCGTCAGCTCATGTCTTATTTGGAGAAGCCGTCTTCCGTCTTACCAAAGGGGCCGGTGGCTTACTTCGGTAAAAACACGATGGGGCAGGTGTTTTCCGCGATGGGAGTTGACTTAACCGAGGAGGGCCAAACCGAGGAAGCGGCCGTGATCGTGCTCGGGCGCAAGCACGGGAAAAGCGACGAGCAAATCAAGTCGTGGCTGGCCGCGGGTAAGAATGTGCTCTTGTTACGCGGCGCTGAGTTGCCCGCCTTTTCGAATTGGTCCTGGAAGGCGCCTAAAGACTTTGCGGGTACCACTAAAGTGCCGAATTGGCCGGAAACTTCGGCACTCTCTATCGCCGATTTTCACTTTCGTGCGCCTTATCCCATGACGTTGTTGCAAGGCGAGGGAGTCGGTGCCGATGGCCTCCTGGCGCGCAAGCAAGTGGGCGAAGGCGTCCTCATGGCGTCAGCCATGGACCCGACTTGGTTGCGAACGGATCAGCAGCCGTTTATGCGGTTGACGGCTTGGCGGCACAGTCGCGCCTTGGTTTCGCTCATTGCCGCCTTGGGCGGTGGGCTGGCCATGGACGAGCAAATTTTTGATCTCGAGCCGTTGCCCACCGGGCAGCGACCGCTCGCGGGTGAGTGGCAGGCCAAGGCGATCCAATTGTTGCCGCCGTCTCCCAGCCCCAAGGAAGGGCACGGGGATCCGGGAATGTCGGAGGCTGCACAAGCGGCGATCAGCAATCCCAACCAAGGTGAAAGCTGGTTCCTGTACCAGGCTCCCGGGGCGATTGAAATGGCTTCCGAGGATTGGGAAGGCAAGGACGGAGAATTTGTCATGACGCGGACGGTGAACGTGCCGGAAAGCTGGGCCGGGAAAGATATCTTCCTTGAGCTGGGGCGCGTGGATGACCACGACGTGACTTATTGGAACGGCGCGGAAGTTGGCGGTATTGGTGCTGAGCACCCCAGCGCTTGGTCGGCGGATCGCAAATTTCTTATTCCTGGTGAGCAAGTCAAAGCCGGCGAGAACATCATCGCCATCCGCGTGTTCGATAAATTTGGCGGCGGAGGACTCACCAGCCACGAGAGCAAACTTCGCCTGCGCTTGAAAGGAGCACCGGAGCTTGACTGGTACCACCCCGATTACCGCACGGACTTTGCCTATGGAGACGATCCCTACCGTTACTACCGCTGGTAGGCGGCGGAATGTGGCAGGCGTTTTTCAGCGAAGTTATTCCCCTTTTTATGAGTCAGACATTCCCCAATATCGTTTACATCTTGGCCGATGACATGGGCTATGGCGATCTCTCTTGCCTGAACCCCAAGAGTGCCTGGCAAACGCCGAACCTAGATCGATTGGCCAAGGAAGGGCTTACGTATCAGGACGGCCATTCCAGCTCGGCGGTCTGCACACCTTCGCGCTACAGCGTGTTGACCGGGCGCTACAACTGGCGTTCGTGGCTCAAACTCGGCGTCGTTGGCGGGTATTCCCGACCCTTGATCGAACCGGATCGTATGACCGTAGCGTCGCTCTTGCGCGAGCAGGGGTATGCCACGGCTTGTATTGGGAAATGGCATCTGGGTTGGAACTGGGCCAAGAACGGAGAGGGCCCCCAAGATGTCGACTATTCTGCCGATTTTAAGAACGGCCCCTGCGACGTCGGGTTTGATGAATACTTCGGCATCTGCGCCTCGCTGGACATGCCGCCTTACACGTACATCCGAAACCGGAACGTCGAAGAAATTCCCGATCAAGATGATCCTGGGTGCGATGATGAGAAGATCTGCTGGCACGAAAGCAAGCGCATCTGGCGCCCTGGCGTGAAAGCTCCCGGCTTCCGGCACGAGGAGGTTTTTCCTCGTTGCACGGATGAGTGTCTGAGTTATGTCGAACGCCAAGCCAAGGAGGAGAAGCCGTTCTTTGTCTACTACGCGTTACCGGCACCGCATACGCCGATTCTGCCGACGGAGCAATACCAGGGAGCATCCGGAACGACAAGCTACGGGGATTTTTGTCTCCAGGTCGACGGCGAGGTCGGTCGGATTTTGCGTCAGTTGGACGAGTTGGGCATCGCCGATAACACCTTGGTGATCTTTACCTCGGATAACGGGGCTTCACCGCGAGCGGACTTTGCCGAGTTGGCGATGTTTGGGCACAATCCCAGCCACATTTATCGCGGCCAGAAGGCAGATATTTACGAAGGCGGCCATCGTGTGCCGCTCCTCGCGCGTTGGCCGCGGCAGATTCAGGCTGGCAGTGTGACGGACGAAACCGTCTGCTTGGTGGACTTGCTGGCAACCTGCGCGGAAATCGTGGGCGCCAAACTCCCGGATGATGCCGGGGAAGACAGCATCAGTCATCTGGGGCTATGGCGGGGCGAGGCGTCTGAGCAACCATTGCGTGAAGGGACGGTTCATCACTCGATCGATGGTTCGTTCTCCATCCGGAAGGGAAACTGGAAGCTAGAGCTTTGCCCCAGTTCAGGCGGCTGGAGTTACCCCCATCCCACCAAGGATGACCTGACCGGTCTTCCGCCATTTCAGCTCTACGATCTGGAGGCGGATGTCCGCGAGCGTTGCAACGTGGCCGAGGAATATCCTGAGGTCGTCGACGAGTTGAAAGAGTTACTGGCTGGCTACGTTCGCAACGGCAGGAGCACGCCAGGCGAACCTCAAGAAAACTACCGGGATGACTATGAATGGAAGCAACTGGACTGGATGATCTCATGAAGAAGCCCAACCTTGTCTTTATCATTTCCGACGACCACGCGCGCCAAGCGGTGGGGTGTTACGGCAGTCGCTTTGGGAAGCAGACGCCCAATATTGACCGCATCGCGGCCGAAGGGGTTCTCTTGGAGAATTGCCTCTGCACGAACGCCATTTGCTCACCCAGTCGCGCCACGGTGCTGACCGGCGCTTATAGTCACATCAACGGGGTTAAAACCAACGCCACCCTTTTTGACAATACACAGGACACCTTTGTCCGGCGGCTGCAGGCTTCCGGTTATCAGACGGCCATTTTTGGGAAGTGGCATCTGGGGCATGGTGAGAAACACGATCCCGTCGGATTTGATCAATGGTCGGTCCTGCCCAACCAAGGCGAGTACGAAGATCCAGAATTTCTTGGACCGGAGGGTTCCCGCCGGGAGAAGGGCTATGTGACGAATCTAATTACCGACCACGCCTTGGAGTGGTTGGAACAACGGGAGGAAGATCGTCCCTTCATGCTCTGGCTGGCGCACAAGGCACCTCATCGGCATTGGGATCCTGATCCCTCCCAACCTCAACGGGAGCACCCCGAGTACGCCTTACCTGATTCGCTGATGGATGACTACGCCGGAAGGGAAGCCGCCCAGGAAGCCAAGATGCGCCTGCACCCGGATATGAATCTGGAGGATTTAAAGCAGGAATGCCCGGAAGGGCTCAGCGAAGAAGAGATGATGCGTTGGAAGCATCAGCGCTACCTGGAGGATTACTTAGCGGTTTGTTCTTCGATGGATGAAAA
>CAWUJC010000196.1:0-5519 GCA_963922355.1 uncultured bacterium
CAAAGCCACCAGTGGGGAAGGGGGTGGCATAGGGGTCATTGATCGTATTGCCCAAAGAATCCTGCGTGCTGTAGGTCGGGTTAATGCTCCCCACGACATCGACGATTCGCACGTGCGTGACGGCGTTGATATCTAAGCCGGGGGTACCATCTAGTTCTTCCAGATCAAAAGGTGTACCCCACCCGGCGACATACTTACCCGCTAGGTTGTGGATGTTGCTGGCATCAAGCGTGGCGAAAGGGCCGATCTGGGTACCCGTGGGTGTCAGCGAGACGGAGTCAAAGCGGAAAAAGTTGGTTCCGTCGGAGCTGACCTCGACGAATCCAAGTTCCAGGAAAGCGTTGCCGCTGGTGTCCCCGGTAAAAAAGATGCCGTTTTCAAAGACCGCAAAGTCCGGCCCAGGATTGTTGGAAAAAGCAAAGCCGAAGGTCATGGTCACCATGCCGCCGTCACCAAGGGAGAGGGTGGGTGTCGAATCAACCAGAGTGGAATTAGGAACTCCAATTGCGTCGGCGATGGTTCCATGCGTGACGTTACCAACGCCCGGGTTTTGGATGAAGATGGGGCCACGCGTGACCGTTCCGCCGGTGGCCCAGCCGATGATCCGGGAATCTTCCTTGAAGATGGCCTCGGTTGAGCCGAAGCCAACCTGGGGATCATACGGCCCGGCCTGGGCTGGAGCCAAGGCTCCAGCCAGGAGGGTTAAGCTCAGGGCAAGCGAAGATGTCTTCATGAGGCATTATTCCGGCGACGCAAACCCAGCGCGCCAAGACCCGCGAGAAGAAGAAGTGAGCCACTGGCGGGTTCCGGCACCTGCACGAGGCCCGGCTGGCCAGAAATGCTGAGGAAGAGATCGCCATCGCCTTTGGTTTCCACGTCGCCTTGCGTCACGATGGTGGTGATGAAGAAAGGCGTGTTGCCCACCTCGTCATAGTTTTCTCCGGAGCCCGTCGTACCGTCCCACTTCACGATTTGATTGCTCACGAAGTTGTTCTGGGAGAAGTACACGTTATCGGCCTCATCAACGGAGGTATTCCAAGCCCCCGCCGCTGTATCGGCCAGCTTCTCGCCATCGCCGCGGGTGAGCGTCGGGCCAAACAAGTCGGCATTGTCGAAGCGTAGGAGTTCGTTGTTCGAGAAATCGACCGCGTTCGCGTTGGTGGCGACGAGGAGATTGCCGGCGCTATCGAAGTCAAAACCGACGGCGAAACCATCCAAGTCGATGACCTCACGATGGCTGCCGCCGACGGTATCGAGTTCAAAAATGGAGGCATCGCGAGTGCCGCCCAGGCCAGCTGCTCCGGGATTGCTTGAGGCGAAGATGTCACCCCCGAGGAACTTGAGATCGAAGTTGCCGCGCAAGGTGGCTTCTTGGCTCCACGTATTGGTGTTTAGATCGATCGAGTAAATCCGGTCGTCTAAATTATCATTTTGCGTGAAACCGAGCCACAGGGCATTGCTGCCGGCATCATAGACGGAAAAGCTGTTGAAGACCGAGCCTCCCAAGTAGGTGTCCGGGCGGTTGATCTGTCCGGAGAGGGCGGAGCCACTCCCGTCAAGGTTGCCGACGTAGACGTTGCTTCCGGACCAGCCGTAAACGTCGTTACCGTTCACATCGTAGCTGGTGAACGTTTGGGGGATGGGGACATCCGTCGCCTTGTAGGGCGGGTTAGCGTTGAACAAGGCGGAGTCGGCCAAGACGTGGGCCGACAGGCTTAAATACAGGCACGCGCCGAGCGCACCTCGTGTCAGGTGTTTCATGATTTACTCTCTTAGGTTGGAGCCAGGAGGCCCGGGTTGGGATTGATGGAGAGTAAACCGGGGAGGGCAAGAGGGGCTGCCCGTCGTTCTACTCCCACGCCTTGCTTTGGCGGCAAGGTTTTCCATCCTCTCGCGGGCGGACCCGCGGTTGGACGCATGAGCATACCTGAGGCAGTAGTTCGGACTCCGGGTTTGTGTGCTGTGCTGGGGGTAGCCTTTCCCAACTCGCACGCCTTGCCCCTGACCTTCACCGGAGCGGACTCCGATTGGCGTTGTTCCAAGCCAAAGACTTGGATGAGGGCTCGTCTCCCGTAACCGCAGCGCAACTGTTGCCGGCTTTCACGGCATTCCCTGGCACTTAGGTAAGGGTTCTAGCTGTGGGGGAGATCAGTTCAGGTCACCCGGCGGTAGACGTTCCCGTCGGCCCGGGTGTTCTTTGCCGACTTCCCCATAAAAAGAACTGGTGGGGAGTGTAAGCGGCTACTTTAGAGTTGGTCAACCTTCCTCTTTCCAGGGGGCAAAAGGGCGCCGAGGTTCGCTTTCCACCTGGTGGGGATGGACAGGCACCGTATCGACGATGAAGAGCGGGGCTGTCTCTTTTTCGGGAAAGAATTCCGGGTGTTGCGCCTTCCAGTAAGCGGTGTGCTCCTCCGCATTCGGGCCGGTAAAGCGGATGGTACCCGGCTCGAGTTGCCGCAATTCCTTCATACTCAGGAGGTAATTCCACGGGTGGCCGTCAATTTCGCGAATCGTGTAACCAAAGCTGGGACCGGGTTGAAACCACATGCCAGCAGCATACGAGAAAGCGGTTGCGAAGCAATCCCGGCCGCGTCAGGTTGGAGAGATGAGCGAACCGATTGCCGTTCTGACTTCCGATGAATTGCTCGAAGGTCACGGTACCTGTGTCGAGGCCAAGGGCCAGCATGTGGCGCTCTTTCGGACGGCGGAAGGTGTCTTCGCAATTGAGGACGAGTGTCCGCACGCTGGCGCTAAGTTGAGCGAGGGTTGGCTGGATGGTGGGGCGGTCGTATGTCCGCTCCATCTGTGGCAATTTCGGCTCCAAGACGGTGTGGGGATAACCGAGCCGAATTCCTCGGTGGCAACCTTCCCCTGCGAAGAGCGCGACGGCCAAATCTGGATCACGCTGGCGTAAGCGGCCCAGATGGCGTATAGAGGGGGATTATGAAATCTGCTTACGAATTGGCGATGGAGAAGCTGGAGGCCAGTGCGCCGACGGCCAAGTTGACGGATGCTCAGCGTGCGGAAATCGCGGAGATCGACGAGAAGTTCAAGGCCAAGATCGCCGAGCGCGAGACCTTCCTCCAAGCGAAGATCGCGGAAGCTCGCACGGCCGGAGAGCACGGTGCCGTCGAAGTCCAGGAACTGGAAGACCAGTTGCGCCGCGAAGTCGCTGGTCTGCGCGAAGACGCCGAGCTGCAGAAGGATAAAGTCCGCGATTCTGCCTAGGTGATGGCGATCATGAGTGATTTTCCCGATCTTCTTGCTGCGCTGGATAATTACCTGGCGGCGGTGGAAAAACGCCCGGTGGCAGACGGCGCGGTCCCGGAACTGCGTCCCGCCATGGAAAAGCTGGAGGCGGTCGCCCAGGCTTCCGTTCCGGCGGCTGATCCCATGCTGCGCCACTACCTCACCCAACGCAGCTATCGCAAAGCGTGGAATTACCTCCGTGGCGAAGACCACTTGAATCAGGCCGGTAACTGCGGCCGGCATTAGCCGCCGCCTCCTCGTTGGCTTGCTCAAGATGTAGATTGCCGTATGGTGCACGGTTCACGTGTTGACGTGCTCCCGCTATGACGCCTCCCCCCGCCGTTTCCGCCCAGCAACTACGCTTCCATTATGGAAAGCGTTGTGCGCTTGATGGCGTGTCCTTTGACGTGCCGAAGGGGGAAATCTTTGGCCTGCTCGGTCCCAACGGCAGCGGGAAAACGACGCTCTTCAAGCTACTGGCCACGCTGCACGCCATGCAGGAGGGGAAGCTGGAAATCGCCGGGACGTCTGCCGTGCGAGAGTCGACGGTCGTCCGCCGGAAACTCGGCATCGTTTTTCAGCATCCGAGCCTCGACGTGAAGCTGACCGTGGCGGAAAACCTCCGGCATCAAGGGCATCTCTATGGCTTGTCCGGTTCTGCCTTGGAGCAGCGGATGGACGAATTACTGGCCACCTTTCGGCTGACCGAGCGTCGCGACGACTACGCGGAGAAACTTTCTGGTGGGTTGAAGCGCCGGGTGGAAGTCGCCAAAAGCCTGCTGCATCGGCCGCAGGTCCTGTTGCTTGACGAACCGACCACGGGGTTTGATCCCACGGCCCGGCGAGAATTTTGGGACGTGATGGCGTTGGTCAATCGGCAAGAAGGCACGACCATCCTGGTGACGACGCACCTGATGGAGGAAGCCGAGCGTTGCACGCGCTTGGCGATTCTCGACCAAGGCCAGCTCGTTGCCGAAGACAGCCCGGCTGCGCTGAAGGCTTCGTTGGGCGGCCAGGCAGTCAGCGTGACGCTATCCGCCGGGCAGGAGACTGAAGAGCTGGCCATGCACGTGCGCAGTGCCTTAGGGGTCGAGGTCCAGACCAGGCCAGGCCATTTGCGGTTGGATGCCGGTCAACACACGCCCACTGAACTCGGTGCTTTCTTGGCCCGGGTGATGGAGCTTTGCGGTGATCGCGCGAGTAGCGTCACGCTGGCGCAACCAAGTCTGGAAGATGTCTTCTTCGCCAAAACGGGGCATCCGTTTTTGATCTCTGATATGTACCAGGAGGCGGCATGACGACCGAGCCAAAGGACCAAGCCACGCCGCAAGCAATCATCCCGCCCCACGGAGATGCCTTGAGCGACCGTCCGCTCTTTTGGCTTCCGGCTTGGTCGCTCCTCCAGCGTGAGGTGGTGCGTTTTCTCCGGCAGCCGACCCGCGTGATCGGGGCCTTGGCTTCACCGATCATCTTCTGGGTGGTCATTGGCTCTGGCGTCGGGATGTCGATTAAGTTGCAGGGCATGCCAGAGGGCTACAGCTTTCTGGCCTACTTCTTTCCCGGTACACTCGTGCTGATCGTGCTCTTTACCTCCATCTTTGCCACCATCTCGATCATGGCGGATCGAAGCGAAGGCTTCCTGCAGGCGGTGCTGGCCGCACCGGTTGCCCGCGGCGCGATTGTGCTGGGCAAGGTCATGGGAGGAACCGTGTTGGCTTTGTTACAGGCCTGCCTCTTTCTTGCTTTGGCTCCGATGATTGGCCTGACGTTTCCTTGGTCGGCGTTGCCCGGAATTTTGGCGGTGCTTTTCTTGCTCGGGCTGGGGCTCACGGCATTGGGCTATGTGATTGCCTGGCCGAGCGAATCGGTGGCGGGCTATCAGGCGATCATGAATGTCATGCTGATGCCCCTCTGGATGCTCTCCGGCGCGCTGTTTCCTTACTCCGGGGCCTTCAGTTGGGTGCAGACGGTCATGCTCTTCAATCCACTCTATTATGGACTGACCGCCTTGCACTATTTCATGTTTGAGGATTCTATTCTTTTGACGGACGCGCCGAGTCTGAATTTTTGCGTGGGCGTTCTGACGATCTTTTGTGCCGCCATGATCGCGGCGGGCATTGGCGTCACGAACAAGTTCCACGGTCGCCAACCGTAACGAAATGAATTAACCAACACCTTGAATCGCATGGAAAAGAAACAACCCGAATTCACTCTAGGCAAAGTCGTGGGCGTCTTTGTCCTTTTGGTCATCGCCGCCGCGCTGGGAGCTG